>SEEV01000134.1 GCA_004211695.1 Rhodococcus sp. (in: high G+C Gram-positive bacteria) | reverse complement strand
ACTTTCCGGGCATCCGAACTCTCGCCCGAACCGGTTTTCTTCCCTGCCATTCATCAATGATCAAGTAGCACGGCGCGAATCACGCGCAGCGACACACCCTATTACCGAAGCATCTTTAGGGATTACGGTAACAGTTGAGAGCCCCACTGAGCAGTGACCGTAGTCGTGAAGAACCATCAGACGAGGACGAAACGATGCCAACCCCCGACCCTGTGCCGAACCCACCCACTCCGGACGCCGAGGCAGACACCGAACTGCGACCACTTCCGCTGAAAACGGCGGCCCCACACCTCATCCGCTGCGCCGCCCGAACCGCACACCTTCTCGCGCACCGCCGACTCCACCAACCAACCGGGAACAAGGGCCTGCGGATGACCTTCGCCGACGGGGCCACCGGTACCGTCTACCGCGAAACCGTCGCGGACGGCGCGCCTCCCGCCGACCCGGTGATCCTCGTCGTCGCCTTCCAGCTTCGCGGTGTTCGCGGCCGCGGACACGCTGTCTTCCGGGCGGAAAGCCTCCTCAACACACCCCTGTTCGCGGGATTTCCCGGGTTCGTCTCGAAGCTGTGGCTGACCGCCGACGAAGACGACAGGTACCGGGGGTTCTATCAGTGGGACGGGGCCCGGTCCGCGAAGGACTACGTGAGCGCTCTGTGGTGGGTACTCGCCCTGGTGAGCCATCGCGCCTCGATCCGATACCACGTGCTACCGGGCCTGCGACGTGACGAGGTTCTCGCAGTCGCTGCCGTGCACGACGTGAGCATCGTGCCCACCGGCGGGGGATGGTGGCAACTCGTGCGAACGGAGAGCGGATCGCGATGATCTGCCCGGCGGCGAGCGGATCGACGTGCTTGTCGCCGGCGCCGGACCTACTGGACTCACGCAGGCTCTGTCCGCCCACGATCACGGTGCCCACGTGCGCAGCGTCGATCGTCGTCCAGACGCGTCCTTGCCCTCCTCGGCGTTACGCGCAACCAAGCACCGTGGAATCCACACCGCCACAAGGCATATCCGAGGAACTCGCCGCGCGGGGTGACCTCGAACCGGAACAGGCGGCCCGGCGGTGAGGCGCTGTCGACCGTCCTCCTCATGCTATGGCTGTGCGACCACGGAGTTCCCTTTGTCGTCGGTGCAGTTGATCGTGTAGCCGATTTCCGCAGATTCCGGGTCTCCCGCGAGGCGGCATTCCCAACCGTCGAAGCTGTACACCGGGTCACTCTTGTCGGGTGCGGCGAAATACTTGGTGAGCATCGCGTGCGCCTCGTCGCAGCGGAGTGTTCCCTTCACGATGACCACGGTCGCAGACTTTCCCGTCGTCGGATAGACAACGGGGCCACACTGATTCGATCCGCTCGCCTGCTGGGGGAGTGGAGCGATGCTGGGCGCGACCTGCACGGGGCTCCCGCTGGGGACGCTCACCGGAATCGGCGTGAACTCGAACCGGTAGCCGCTGGTCGAGATGGTGAAGCCCTTATCCGTTGCATCCTCTTTGCACGAGACCCCTGAGAACTGCACGTTGCAACTGAATCCGTCGATCGCCAGGGTTGTGTCGTAGGCGAGGACGTTGGCGTTGCCGGGAAAGAGTGCCTGGTTCCAGTTCTGGAAGCCCGGCTCCTTCCCTGCCTCGACCGCGATGATGTTCGCCTCGGCCGGCGGGCCGCCCTCGGGCGAGGGGACCTGTGGAACCCCTGGAACTCCTAGTGGCCCCGCGATGGGGTGAGAGGCGCATCCGGCGACCTTGTTCGTGGGGATGATCGCGCAGAGCCACTTCCCTGACGGTGTGACGAAACCGTATGCAACATTCTCCGGGTCGCCGGAGGCGTACTGCTTCGCATCGACACTGTCGACCGCGTCCTCCGCTGCCGGTGCCTCGCTCGAGACGCTCGGTGCGGACGATGCGGTGCCACCGGTCGACGACGCGTCCTGGGTGCAGGCCGCGAGCAACAGGGTCGAGGCACCGGCGATCGATACCAGTGCCGCCGCGGGCCGAAGTCGAATCCTGGTCATGCACCACACCCCTTTCTGTTCGGTCCGCCGGACCGATCGGATGAGATGTTCCCACGAATACACGTCTGCCGCGTCGCATCGATCGAAGGACGCCGAAGAACTGGTACCGGCAGCCGACCGACGGCGTCCGCGTCCGGAGACACCGATTGTGGTAGCTGACCTGAGGTGTCGAGAAAGGCCACCCAGGTGTCGCGTTATCCCACCCTGTGGTGATGGTGCCGAGCACGGGTCCGCAACGAGGATCGATCCTGTGTTCCCTGAAATGTCCGGATCCACAGGCGGCACCCGGTGAGCCTTCGCGCGCAGAGTGCGGCCTCCCTGGTAGCCGCCGTATTGGCTGTCGCGGTGGCGGCATCCGTCGATTGGCAGATGTGCCGGGGTGCTTTCAGCCCAACGGAATTGGCACTGTTCGTGATGGTCGGCGTGGTGTTCGTCGCGTCGGGGCTGGTCGCCAAGTGGCACCGGCCGGAGGACAACCTGGGTTGGCTGCTGATTGCCGCCGGGCTGCTGTGGCTGACGAAGGGCTTTCGCCTCTCGACCGTCCCGGCCCTGTTCACAGCGGGCGCGGCGCTGACCAACATGTACATTCCGGTGCTGATCCAGCTCGTTTTCAGTTTTCCCTGGGGGCGGTTGCGGCACCGGTGGGAGCGGTGGTTCGTCGGCGGAAGTTACGCGTACTACGCGGTCTCCGTCGTGTCCGAGCTCGCGTTCCTCGACACCCACCGCATCAGTCCGGCCCATCCGCCGGCGTTGAACCTGCTCCTGGTGCGTGACGACCCGAGGATCTTTGCCGCGTTGCAGGTGACGTTCGGCGCGGTGGGGATCGCCCTCGGTGTGGTCCTGATCGGTGTCGTGGTCGCCCGGTGGAGATCGGGTTCACCGGCCTACCGGGCCGCAGTCGCGCCGCTGTGGATCGCAGCCCTGCTCGGGACGGCCGCCACCGCGTGGACGCCGTTGGTCTCGGTCTGGGTGCACAGTCCACAGCACGCGTGGACGCTGCTTCTGCGATATCCCGCGACCGCGCTCATCCCGCTTGCGGTGCTGGTCGGGATGTGGCGCTACCGCGTCACCCGGGCCGCGGTGCGCAACCTGGTGATCGAGATCGGCGCAGCCCCGCTCGGTGACGGCTTCCTCGACGCGCTGCGGGCGGCGTTGCGTGACCCCGACCTGGCGTTGTGGACATTCTGCCGCGCGCACGACGGGTACGTGGACGCGCAGGGACGGCCGCAGGTTCTGCCGTCCCGGAACGATCCTCGCGAGGCGACCGCCCTGATCCGCGACGGTGTCCTCGTCGGGGCGTTGGTGTACGACCGGGCGGTCGCGGATCAGCCGAGGCTTCTCGCGGCCGTGCGCGCCGCCACCACGCTGGCACTGGACAATCAGCGACTTCACGGCGCACTGGACGCACAGTTCGAGGAGGTCCGCAGGGCACGCGAGCAGATCGTCTCGGGTGGGCCGGCCCAGCTGCGACGGCGGTACGACAGCGCCTAGCGGACCGGTGCCCAGCGATCACGTCTCCCGGTTCCGCAACTCGGCGGTGCTAGAATCTGTGCATCGTCGCAGGTCCAGCGGTTGACGCCCCCGCGTCTTCCTGTCGGAGTCGCCCCGCCGAGGAGGCCGTCCCATGGCTGAGTCATCGGTATTACCCGCGGATCTCGGCGGCAGCCCAGATCTCGAGCGCATCATCCTCGAACACGCGTATCGCGGAGCGCATTTGCAAGTCGTGCTTCGTGGTGTGCTCGCGCTCTTCATCGCACTGACGCTTGTGTTCGTCCCGCCCATGCACGATGCGGGCGTGTGCCTGGCGATCCTGATCGCGTACGCAGTCTGGGCCTGCGGGCTCGCCCTGTGGACTCGTCGAGGCGGGCCGGGGCCGGTGAACGCGATCTGGCTGGCCTTGTTCGTGGACCTCGCGGTGATCGGTTGCCTCACGCTGTTGACTGGCATTGCTGCACAACAGAGTTGGACAGCAGACATTTTGGCCAACGGATTGTTCGTGATCCCGCTTCTCGCCTGCACGCAGCTGCGGCCGGGTGTCTGCGCCTCCGTGGTCGCACCGACAGTCTTGGTGTTCCTCGCCGCCAGCTGGGCCACGATGGCGTCGAACGAAGAACCCTGGTCGTCCATCCTGCTCAGCACGATGGCGCTCGCCGTCCTCTGCGTGGGCGCCGTCATGCTCAGTAGAATCCAACGATCGAGGGTGCTGACCATCGGTCATCTCGTCCGCGACCGCACCGCCCTGCTCGCCGAGTTGATGGGTCTCGAACAGCGCGAACGGCGTGCATTGTCCGAGCAACTCCACGACGGGGCGCTTCAATACGTCCTGGCGGCGAAGATGGACCTCGACGACCTCAGCGGCAGCGCCGATCCGGAGGCAGTCGACCGCATCACCCACGCACTCGGTGAATCCGCGATCCTGCTCAGGGCGACTGTGTCTGAACTGCATCCCACCGTGCTCGATCACGTCGGACTCGCCCGCGCCCTCGGCGACCTCGCCCGATCTGCCCAGGCGCGTGGCGGTTTCGACGTCGAGCTTCTCACGTCGGAATGGGTCGACGATTTGCGCACCTCGGCCGATGACGTGCTGTTCAGCGCGGCACGCGAATTGCTCAGCAACGTCGTCAAACACGCACAGGCCCACGCCGTGCGGGTCGAGCTGACGCGGTTGGGTGAACATGCCGTCCTCGACATCGCGGACGACGGGCGCGGCATCTCCCGTGAGGCAATCGACCGGAGCCTCAGCCGAGGCCACATCGGACTGACTTCGCACGAACTCCGTGTCGTCGCGGCCGGAGGCAGCTTCTCGGTTCACCCCGGTCCCCTGTCCGGGACGGTGGCGCACATCGAAATGCCGTTCGAGATCGAGACGGCACCCGATTCACTCACCAGCGTGGCGCACTAGCGGATCGTGGGACAGACGACGCGGCCCCCGAGCGTAGACTTGCGGGCGTTCGGTCGATTGCGCCGGCGGGCCCGGCGGCTCGGTAGGCCAGGGCGAACTCCCTGGGTTCCGTCGTCGATCTGCGCTGGTCAGGTGCCGCGTCCGAGTGTTCGACACGATCGGGAGGGTACGTCAGCGATGCGAAGCGATGGAGACACCTGGGACATTGTCAGTAGCGTCGGCCTCACCGCACTGGGGGTGGCGACGTTCCGGGCGCTGGAGACGGTGCGCCCCGATGCGTTGATCCGGGACGACTTCGCACCGTGGTTCGTCGAGGCGGCGGGGGAACCGCATTTCACCGGTCTGTTGGCCGACCCGTCCTCATTGGGGGACACACCCTTCTCGGGTTTCATGGGAATGCGAACGAAGTTCTTCGACGAGTTCTTCCTGTCAGCGGCGGGGGTGTCGCAGGCGGTGATCCTGGCCGCCGGATTGGACGCGCGGGCATACCGCCTGGACTGGCCTGCCGGCACAACGGTGTTCGAGGTCGACCAGCCGAAGGTGCTGGAGTTCAAGGAGAAGGTGCTCGTCGAGCACGGCGCCAGGGCGAAGGCCGATCGTCGCCCCGTGGCCGTCGATCTGCGCGAGGACTGGCCCGCAGTCCTCGAGGCCGCGGGGTTCGACCCCGGGAAGCCCACGGCGTGGTCGGCGGAAGGCCTGCTGGCGTACCTCCCCGGCGCGGCGCACGACGCGCTGTTCGAGCGGATCGACGAGCTCTCCGCCCCGGGTAGTCACCTTGCCGTGGACAACTTTGCGGCGGGAACCGACGTGCGACGCTTCGATGCCATCAGGTCGAAGTACTTTCCCAAGGACCCGTTCGGTGACCTCGACGTGTCCCAACTGTTCTACGGCGACGAGCGAGCCGATCCGGTGCAATGGTTGACCGAGCGGGGCTGGTCGGCGCACAGTGTGAACCCCCTCGAGTTGGCGGCAAGCTATGGGCGACCGGTTCCGGAGCTGCCCGAAGAGCTTGCCGACCTGTCGAAGCGGTCGACGTATCTGACGGCGATCAAGTAGACGATGGCCGGACGCCGGTTACGTGAACCTCCATCCAGGGTGTGTCAGTCGGATGTGACAGCGGACGGGCTCGGTTCCAGTAGGGCTGTGACACAGGTTTGCCCGAGGTCTATCTCCGGCCACCCCGCCGAGATCATGATGTCGTGCGGGCGCGTGCACGTTCCGAGCCAGTAGTTCGGCTCCGTGCGGTAGGCGGGCACCCCGCCCCACTTCAGCGGTGAGCCGGATCGCGGGAGGTAGGGGTCGGCGTCGCCCGCGACAGAGCCCAGTTGCAGCAGCACCGACAGATACGACCATTGGGTGTCGGGATCGGTGGGATCGGACAACGACCGTGTCTCGTGATGCGCACGCTCGGCAGCGCGCCCGGTCGCAGTCAGTGCGAGGCGAACGTGGATTCCGGACGAGAAAGCGACTATTCCGAGCAAGTCGAGGGTGAGGTGAGTTCCGGACGCGAGGATGGTGGGACCGTGTACTGCGGTCCCACCGGCTGCCGGCGGCGCGAATGCCGGCCAACGCGCTCTGCGCATGCCCACGATCGTGCACCTACACCAGGGCAGAATCAACGTCCCACGCCCGTGTGCGTGCCCGGGAATTCTCAGGGTGAGCGATCGCGGTGGAAACCGTCGGGTGGGGTGCGCCAACGGCGTGACCTCGGCGATTGGCGGCGGCGCTTATCGTGGATGGTGGTCATGAGGCGTGTGCGGGACGGAAGGTTCGCAGGGGAGGGAGTGTCCATGGAGGCGTTGCCGGATTCGGGGATGTTGCTCGCGGTTCTCGAACGCACTCCGGCGTTGGTGTTCGTGTCCGAATTCGTGTCCGGGCGGATTGTGTATGTCAATCCCGCGGGTGTCGGTGTGCTCGGCCTGGGTGATGCCGTCCACGCGTACGCGAGGACGACGGCGGAGCTGTTCACCGATGTCGGTCTCGTGCAGGCACGTGAGGTGGAATCGTCGCTGGCCGACCGGGGGGAGTGGAACGGGCTGACGGAATTTCGCCATTTCGTGACGGGCGAGCCGATCCCGATGCTGATCTCTACGTTTGTGCTGCAAGAGACGCCGACCGGCCCGTCGCTGATCGCATCGATTGCACAGGACCGCCGCAGCGCAGGGGAGGAAGAGCAACGCCTGCGCAGTGCGCTGGGGGAGTCCGCGTACCGGGCCCGCGAACAGCAGGCGATCGCCGACCTCAGCCAACTCGCCGTCGGCGGAGACCTCGAGGAGCTGCTTGCGGCGGCGGCCGGGGCGGCTGCGGCGCTGATGGGCGTGCACTGCTCGTCGATCGCGCGGGTGGCCGACGACGGTGAACTGACGGTGCTCGCCTATCGGGGGCCCGCGCCCTCGCCGGCGACCTTCGCACCGGGAACGGGTTCGCAACCCGGGTACGCCGCCGCCAGTGGGTCGGTGACCGTGTGCGCCGATCGGATCCGTGAGACCCGGTTCTCCACGGTGGGGATGAGCGGTCGGGGGCTGCACAGCGGGGTGTGCGTTCCGATCGGCGCCGAAACGGTGTGGGGTGTACTGACCGCGCACAGTCGTCGACCCCGCGAATACACCGACCGTGACCTGACCTTTCTGCGCTCGGTGACGGCGGTTCTTTCTGCGGCGATCCGCCGCATCGAGGCCGAAGCTGCATTGGTGCACCTGAGTCTGCACGACCCTCTGACGGGGTTGCCGAACCGCGAATTGGCCCGCCGCCAAATTGACGAGGCATTGGACGCGTCACGCCGAAGCGGCACCCGCGTGGCGCTGTTGCTGGTCGATCTCGACGACTTCAAGGTCGTCAACGACAGCCTCGGACATGCGGGCGGCGACGACGCACTGATCGTCCTCGCCGGACATCTGAGGTCGGCGGTGCGCCCGGGCGATACCGTCGCCCGCCTCGGCGGCGACGAATTCGTGGTGGTGTGTGAGAACGTCGCGGGCCCAGCGGAGGCGGTGGCGATTGCTGTCCGCATTACCGGAGGCCTCGCCGACCTGAATCGGACAGGGCCGCTGCAGTGGCCGATCAGCGGTAGTGTCGGTGTCGCACTGTCCGATTCGGAGTGCACCCGCGAGGAACTTGTTCGCCGGGCAGACTCGGCGATGTATCGCGCGAAGGCGGCAGGGGCGGGCGGTTACGCATTCTATGACGGCACCTTCTAGGGCGGCCGCAGAACCAGACTGTGCCAGTGTTTCCTGGCTCCCCAGCTGACAAACACGAAGTCGGTGCGACCGATAGGCACCCTAGGGAGGGGATTTTGTCATCTTGACGCAGATCTCGACCCGTCGAATACTTTCCGTACAGGGTGGATACCATCGACGTTCTACGCGAAGGTTCCGCGCTTCGCCGTTGTGAGAGAAAGATATTCGAGCCGTCGACTCCTCATGAACGCATCGGCGGATCTGGTCGACCTGCATCAGAGAACCGAGGTGCCGCGATGGCCGATCTCGACCCGGACGCGACCCAGGCGGCGGCTGTCCGCGCAGTGGGCCGTGGGATCGTGGCCGAGTTGGACGCCGCCGGGTTCGCGGGTGCCGAGGAGGTCGGCCGAGGAGGCTTCGGTGTCGTGTACCGCGCGCTACAGCGGTCACTGGGCCGAATCGTGGCAATCAAGGTTCTGACGTCAGACCTGGATCCCGAGAATCGCGAGCGCTTCCTGCGGGAGGGCTACGCGATGGGTGGGCTCTCCGGCCACCCGAACATCGCGAACATACTGCAGGTCGGCGTGACCGAGGCCGGTCGCCCGTACATCGTCATGCACTATCACCCGCGCGATTCGCTGGCCGTGCAGATCCGCCGAGAAGGTCCGCTGCCCTGGCCGGAGGCGATCAGCATCGGGGTGAAGTTGGCGGGAGCCCTGGAGACGGCGCACCGGACCGGCACACTGCATCGCGACATCAAACCCGCGAATATCCTCCTCACCGACTACGGCGAACCGCAGCTGACCGATTTCGGCATCGCGCACATTGCCGGCGGCTACGAAACGGCCACCGGCGGGTTCACGGGTTCACTGGCGTTCACCGCGCCCGAAGTGCTCAACGGGGAATCGCCGACCGCGCGATCCGACGTCTACGGATTGGGCGCGACGATCTTTTCGCTCATCGTGGGGAGGGCGGCGTTCGAACGGAAGACCGGCGAGGAACTCGTCGCGCAATTCGTGCGGATCAGCAGCCAGCCGGTGCCGGACCTGCGCGCCCAAGGCATCCCCGACGGCGTGTGCGGCGTGATCGAGCGGGCGATGGCGACGAATCCCGCCGCCCGGCCGGCCTCTGCGGAGGAGTTCGGACACGAACTCCAAACCGCCCAGCGACACATCGGATTGCGCTCGGACGCGATGGCACTGGCACCTGTGGAGGCGGCCCCGCACACGACGGATGGGCACCGGTCGGCGTCGGGTGCCGGTGACTACCGTCAATTCCGGCACGAAGGTCCGGACATCGGTCGGCACCAATTCATCGAGCCGACCCACCAGATTCAGCCGGAGTCGCACCCGTCGAGCCCGTCGTTCTGGCCGCCGACAGACCCGCCACCCTGGCCGCCCACACCGGCACGCACACGTCGGCGCGGGGTCCTGACCGTGCTCGTGCTGGTCATCGTGCTCGCGCTGGCCGGCGGCGGCTACCTCGTGGTCAGAGAGGCAACCGCCCCCGGCACCGCAGCACCGACCACCGGCGATGCCGGCTCGTCTCCGGTCGTCGACCCGACGACGGCGTGGCGACCGGTCGCCGATGCCCGCGTCGCCCGCCAGCAGACGGCGACGACCGTCGCGGACGGGACGATCTGGGTCTTCGGAGGGTTGGACGACAACGGTGTCTCCGCGCGGCAGGAGGGCTACGACCCGGCCATCGACACGTGGAAGGCCGGCCCCGACCTTCCGGTCCCGCTCAATCATGCGATGGCGGTGACCTACAACGACGAGCCCGTTCTGATCGGCGGCTGGAAAGCGGAAGGTCAGAACCTGACCGCGATCGCCTCCGATCGGGTGATGGCCATGCGCGACGGCCGCTGGGTGGACCTGCCCCCGCTGAACCAGCCGCGGGCGGCCGGTGCCGCCGCCGTGGTGGGCGACAAGATCGTGGTCGCCGGGGGACAGGCGAACGGTGCGTTGGTGCCTACGACCGAGGTGTTCGACGGCACGAAGTGGACGACCGTCTCGAATCTGCCCACGCCGCGGGAGCATCTGGCCGGGGTGTCGGACGGGAAGTATTTCTATGCCCTCGGCGGGCGCGATCTCGCGGCGGATCAGAACGCGGCCGCAGTCGAACGATTCGACCCCGCCACCGGGACGTGGGCATCGTTGCCGGCAATGCCCACCCCCCGCGGCGGGCTGGGCGCGACGTTCATCGACGGCCGGATCGTCGCGGTCGGCGGTGAGGAACCGACCCGGGTGCTGCCGACCGTCGAGGCCTACGACGTGGTCGCGGGGACCTGGTCGCAATTGCCGCCGCTGCGCACACCCCGGCACGGGATGGCAGTCGGCGCGGTCGGCAACACCGTGTACGCCGTCGGCGGCGGCACCAAGCCGACACACGCCGAATCGACGGCTGTTTCCGAGGCCCTGCAGATCGCACCACGCAAGACTCAATGGGTGCCGGCGTGGCGTCCGTTGAGGGATGCGCCGATCGCCCGCCAGCAGACGGCGACGGCCGTCGCGGACGGGACGATCTGGGTGCTCGGCGGCCTGGACAATGCAGGGTCGACCCCGAAGGTCGAGGGGAATGACCCGGCCATCGACACCTGGAAGGCCGGCCCCGACCTTCCGGTCCCGCTCAATCATGCGATGGCCGTCGAATACGAGGGCGAGGTGGTGGTACTCGGCGGATGGGTGCCCGACGGCCCCAACCTGACCGGGACGACGTCGGATCGGGTGCTCGCGCTGCGGGACGGTAGTTGGGTGGACCTGCCCCCGCTGAACGAGCCGCGGGCGGCCGGTGCCGCCGCCGTGGTGGGCGACAAGATCGTGGTCGCCGGGGGACAGGCGAACGGTGCGTTGGTGCCGACGACCGAGGTGTTCGACGGCACGAAGTGGACGACCGTCTCGGACATCCCCACGCCGCGGGAGCATCTGGCCGGGGTGTCGGACGGGAAGTATTTCTATGCCCTCGGCGGGCGCGATCTCGCGGCGGATCAGAACACTGCCGCGGTCGAACGTTTCGACCCGGCCACCGGGACGTGGTCGTCGTTGCCGGGCATGCCGACGGCGCGCGGCGGGCTCGGTGCGACGTTCATCGACGGCCGGATCGTTGCGGTCGGTGGTGAGGAATCCACCCGGGTGCTGTCGACCGTCGAGGCCTACGACGTGGTCGCGGGGACCTGGTCGCAATTGCCGGCTCTGCCCACCGGGGTCCACGGGATGGCCGTCGCGACCGTAGGCCACACCGTCTATGCCATCGGCGGTGCGCTGCGGCCCACGCACGCACAATCCACGGCGATCGCGCAGGCTCTGGATTTCTGGTGAGGCAGAGGCGGTCGGTGCTATCCCCGAATCAAATTGTCGGACAAGCGGGCTTCCGTCGCCGCGCGACTGGACGGATCACAGCGGTACTGCCCCGTGGTGGTGTGGCGGTAGCCGGGCCCATCCTTGACGACGGTCTGGGCGCAGTAGCGGCACTCGTCACCGCGGGGCCCGAATCGGATGGTCTCGACTGTGGGATAGGTGTTGGCTCTCATTGATCTCGTTCTTCGGTATGGATGGTCGAAAAGGTAAAGGTCATGCGTATTCGGCGGCGGGCGTGGCGGAACCCGAGCGGGCGGCACGGTCGAGCGCTTCCCACGCGATGTCATAGCGTTTGAGGGTCATCTCGTCCGCGCCCGCGAGCAGGGCGTCCAGAAGGGCGTGCGGATCGTTCTGCCAGGAGTGCAGGGCGGTCGCGACCGTGCGATTGGTGAACAGACCCGACTGACCCAGCGCATGACCCCACTCGTCGAACAGGCCGTGGTGAATCCGTTCGACGGCGTCGTAGTCGAATCCCTCGGCGACGAAGTCGCGAGAGAATGTCGCCGTGACGTACTCACCGCAGGTAATCGGTACTGCATTCATCGGTGCGGGCACCTTCCGTGATGGCGAAATTCGGGCCATCGTGGAGCCCCTCTTCGCGACTATGAGACAGGTCACATCATCCCCTGAGGTGGGGCGGCGCGGCATCGGCCGAATCACCGGGGGGCATACCTATTTTTTCGTCCCACGTAGCTCGCGTCAGGGTGCTCCACGGACTGTTGGGCCCGGTCAGATCGATCGTGCCCCGCTGAGCAGTCGGGCGAGGTCGAGTCGGATCACGTGTTCCGTCGGTCGTGTGGGAACGGTCCGGACTTCGTGACCGGTGATCCACACCGTGCCGGTACCGTCCACGGTGACGTCGGGGTCGGAGGTGTGGATAGGTGTGCTCGCCACCGGACCCAGGGTACGGGCGTCGAAGAGGCTGAGCAGCCAGTAACGGCGGTCGTCGCCAAGGGGCCGCTCCCGATCGTGGTGGACGATCCACAGCAGGTCGTCGGCCGTCCCGCCGCCGAACCCTTCGATCGGGCATCGCATCGGATCGGCGAGGGTCAGCTCCGAACTGATCCGCCGGACGTGTCCGTCGCAGTCGAACAGCCTCGGCGGGTCCATGACGAGGACAGCCTGTGCAGCGAGATCTTCCAGATCGGGGCCGATCATGATCGACCCGTCGAGACCGATCCGGAGCAGACGTCCTTCCCGCAAACTGAGCCCACCCTCTGCCCGCAGCAGAACCAGGAAGCCGTCGGGCCCGGCGCCCATCCCGACGAGTTGCCCATCCGGAACCTCGAGATCATCGTGCCGCCCGTCCACACGAAACAGCCCCAGGAGCGTCCGTCCTTCCGCCGTGCGATGACACGTCAGCAGAGTGCCTGCCGATGCCGTCGAGCCGGCCAAGGTTCGATCGGACAATCGGGTCACCCCCGCGTCCTCGTCGCAGCGGTATACGCCGTCCCAGCCGGCCACCCAACACCCTGTCGCATCCGCGTGGACCCGGCGGGGCATCTCGTGGGGTGCCGCAAACACCTTGCCGGGCAACGTGTATTCGGTGACTCGGGAACGCTCGTCCACACGGACGACCAGCGGTAGTTGCGCGTCCGTGACCCACAACCGGTCGGCGTGCGCCGAGATCGCCGCAGGAACGAGGGGAGGCCGGACCGGCACCGGAGGCACGTCGTCGAGGTCCAGGTCGACGAGCACACCACCTTCGCGGACATGCCCCTGGCCGGGAACCCGTCGCGAAGTGGAGAGGACGTCGTCGCGGAAATTGCTCGGCGAGGTCTCGACGTCGCGCAACTGCCGGGTGCCGGGTACCGCCACCCAGTGGTGCGGGCGGTTCCGGTCTTCGCGGTACATGTCCGAGACGACCTGGACTCGTCGAATGCGACCACGCACGGATCCGGCGGTGGCGTATCCGAGGTCTCCGATGACCCGACCGGTCACTCGAACGGACCCGACGGCGGGGCGGGTGCTGTTCCAGGTTGCCGACCAGCCATCGGCGCGCAGGAAGATCGACCACTCCCACCGTCGATCGTTGTCGGCATCGGGAGACGGTTGCAGCGTCGGGAACCCATCGCCGAGGGGTTCGGCGTCGGCGCGAACGGTGACAACGGTGGGATCGGAGTCGTCCGTAGCCGTTTCCTCGAACAGCAGCGGGAACGAGCCCACGCCGCCGACCACCGGCGCCGGGGTTTGCCCGTCTTCGATCGCCAGGGCGATGACCAGGATTCGCAGGGTGCGGTGCGGACGCATCCGCTCCACCGAGGGCACCATCGATTCAGTCTTGCATGTTGCGGCGGCGATCCGGACTGTTCGGTAATCGGCCGAATCGTCACCGGCACGGCGCGCCCGGCGCGTGTCGAAAATCGCGGCACAAGCGGCATTGCGGTGGACCGCTGTACGCGAGTAGATTGAGGGTGCGGATCGAACGAGTAACCGGAAACGGTGAAACACTCGAGAAGCAGAGATCCGGCCGAGAATGTGAAAGCATTCCCGGCCGAACCCCTGTCTGGGGGACTTCCTGACAGATTTTCCTGTTTCAGGTGTGGGTGTCAGCCTCGACTGCGTCGAATGCCTTACGAGCAGCGATGAGCACCGGGTCCCACACGGGCGCGAACGGCGGGGCATAGGACAGGTCGAGTCCGAGGATCTCGTCGACTCCCATCTCGTTCCAGATTGCGGGGAAGTAGCCGGCGCGGGTCGTCGAGTCCACCGAGGCGGTCACATACCGGTAGCCGGTATCGGCTTCCGCAGCGGAGAGCCCGGTGCGGGCAACTTCCAGTTCGCACACCTTGGTCACCGCGGTGCCGATGACCCCGGGGAACGTCGCATAACCACCACCGATGTTGACGCCGATCACGCGGCCCTGCTTGTTGGCGTGGGTACCCAGCGCGACGACGACCCGCTGCCCGGACAGTCGCTGCACCGATTCGACGCAGTCGCCGGCCGCCCACACGCCGTCTACCTAGGTGCGCATCCGAGCATCGACGGCGATCCCACCGGAGGTGCCCAACGGGATTCCGGCCCGCTGGGCGAGGTCGATGTCGGGGCGAACGCCGAGGCCGAGCACGACGAGGTCGGCAGGCAACCGCCGCTCGGCGTCGGTGTGCACGGCGATGGCCCGCCCGTCGTGTCCGGTCTCGATTCCGACGACCGCTTCGGAGTGCACGAGTGCGATGCCCATGGCACGGACGGCGTCGCCGAGGAACACGCCGATGTCGGGGTCGATGGTGCCGACGAGGGTAGGGGAGCGGTCGACGACAGTGACGTCGAGATCGCGCACTCGGCAGGCCTCGGCGATCTCGAGCCCGATGTAGCCGCCGCCCACGACCACCACTCGGCGTACCCGTTCGCTGTCCAGTTCGGAGCGCAGCGCAGCGCCGTCGTCCAGGGTCTGCACCCCGTACACGCCGGCGGCGTCGATCCCCGAGATCTGCGGGCGCAGGGGGACGCTGCCGGTGGCGTAGACGAGGGTGTCGAACGGTTCGTTGTACTCGCGGCCGTGGTCGAGGTCGCGCGCTCGGACGGTGCGAGCGGACAGATCGATCGCAGTGACCTCCGTGCGGGTCCGCACATCGATACCGTTGTCGCGATGCCGCGCAGGACTGCGCGCGATCAGGTCGTCCTCGCGGGCGACCGCTCCACTGATCTGTGAGTCTTTCGGCGCAAACCCGGTCCTTCGGGTCCGGGGTAGCCGATCTGGTTTTGTCGGACTGGGTGGCTAGTGTCTGGTTATGGCGGGGAGGGTGGTGAAGCGGGCGTTC
>SEEV01001042.1 GCA_004211695.1 Rhodococcus sp. (in: high G+C Gram-positive bacteria) | reverse complement strand
CCTTCTCGATCTCCAACTCCACCAGCTGTTCGGCGCGGTCACCGACCTCGCCGAACAGCTGGTGGAGTTGGAGATCGAGAAGGTCACCGTCGAGTCCACCTCCGATTACTGGCGGATCTGGTACTACCTGCTCGAAGCGGCCGGGCTGGACGTGCAGTTGGTCAATGCCCGCGACGTGAAGAACGTGCCCGGGCGGCCCAAAACCGACAAGCTCGACTCGGTGTGGCTGGCCAAGCTCACTGAGAAGGGGCTGCTGCGGCCCTCGTTCGTGCCGCCGGCACCGATCCGGCGGCTGCGCGACTACACCCGGCTGCGGGTCGATCTCACCCGAGAACGCACCCGCTACTGGCAGCGGCTCGAGAAACTGCTCGAGGACGCGTTGATCAAGGTGTCGACCGTGGCGTCCACGCTGGACACGCTGTCGCGGGGCCGGATGAAGACCAAAAGACCGGCACTGATCAAGGCGCTCCACGGCCGCTTCGACGACCACCACGGCGAACTGGCCCGGATCCTGCTCGATCAGATCGACACGCTGTCCGGCCAGATCGGCACCCTCACCACCCGCATCGACCACCTGCTGGCGCAGGCCGACGCGGACGGCGGCGTCGTGACCGACGAAACCGCGGCCACCACCGGGCCGAGCACGGTCGAACGCCTCGCCGAAATCCCCGGCATCGGCCGGGCCGGGGCGCAGAGCATCCTCGCCGAAATAGGCCTGGACATGACCCAGTTCCCCACCGCCGCGCACCTGGTCTCGTGGGCGAAACTCTGCCCGCGCACCGTCCAGTCCGGGCCCGTCACCCGCGGCGGCAAGACCGGCAAGGGCAACCCGTACCTCAAGGGCGCACTCGGCGAGGCCGCCGCCGTGGCCGCCAAAACCGACACCTTCCTCGGCGAACGCTACCGACGCCTCGTCAAACACCGTGGCAAGCTCAAAGCCCTGGTCGCGGTCGCCCGTTCCCTCCTCGTCATCATCTGGCACCTGCTCACCGACCCGTTCGCCCGCTTCTGCGACCTCGGCGCCGACTATCACACCAGCCGCATCAACACCGAACGCAGGATGCGTAACCACATCGCCCAACTCACCGCAATGGGCTACCACGTCACCCTCGAACCCGCCGCATAGC
>SEEV01000133.1 GCA_004211695.1 Rhodococcus sp. (in: high G+C Gram-positive bacteria) | reverse complement strand
TGCAGCAGCACCCGAACCCCGGCCGACACGCCCCAGGGGTGGGGAATTACGTGACGGCGGGGTGGGGAATTACGTGACGGACAAACCCCTCAACCTGGGGAATTACATGACCGCTGACACCACGTTCAGCACCTGGCCGGACCGAGGTTGAAGGCCCGAGTTTGGGCCAACCTGTCTTGCCGAAATGGCAGATCGCCGGCGCCGCCTCAATCTATCTGGCCGGGTACTTTCGACCCCAGACTCTGCATCCCCTCATGGACGCGACCCCTCCCTACCTGGGATGATAGGAATCGTTACGAGGGCACCTCACAAGTTGCTGATTGCTGTCGCGCGGCCTCAGTGGCCTACTGGTGTGGCGCACACCACTTCATGGGTGGATTTGTGCGAATTCATCAAAGTGAGGATTCCTGACATCATGGCACCTGCTCCAATCAATACGAACTTGCCGCCTGAGTCCGAAGCAGAGAGAGACCTCCCGGTTCGCGGGAATGGCCCGCGGACCGCATGGGGGCTCACAGGTCTGCTGGTGGTCTTGTACATCCTCAACTCGTCCGACAAGGCAGTGTTCGGGCTCATCGCGCAGCCGCTCCGCGAGGAACTGCACTTGAGTTCGGCACAGATCGGGCTGACGGGCAGTGTCTTCTTCCTGGCGTACGCCATCGGTGGTTTTTTTGCCGGCCCGATCAACAAGCGGGTCACCCTCCGATGGTCTCTCGCAGTCCTCGCCATTGCGTGGGGCGCAGTCATGCTCCCACTCGTCTTGTGGGCCTCCCTCTCAGTGCTCCTGCTGAGCAGGATGCTCCTCGGCTTCTCCGAGGGACCCACATTGGCGCTACTGCACACCGCAGCCTATTCGTGGCATGCCCCGGCGCGGCGTGGCCTGCCTGGGGCGTTCATCACTTCAGGAACTGCGATTGCGAAGATCGCGGTCGTGCCGACGATGGCCGTGGTCCTCGCCGTCTACGGCTGGCGTATGACCATCATTGTGCTCGCCGCCACGACTGTCGTGTGGTGTGTTCCCTGGCTAGCGACTTGGCGCCCGGGCCCCTACCTCTCGGCCGAAAAGAACACATCGTCTAACAACGGGACATCCGACGTCGATAAGGTGCCGTGGCGTCGTATCCTCACCACTCGAACGTTCATCGGATGCGCGTTCGTCGCGGCCAGTGCCTACATCCTCATCACCGTCGTACTTACCTGGCTACCCTCGTACTTCGAGGCCGGCCTCGGGTACTCCCGGCTTCAGTCGGGCACACTGTTCGCAATACCGAGCGTCATCGGGCTTGTCACCGTCCTTGGGGGGTCGCTGCTCAGTGATCGCGCCGTCGCTCGCGGAATATCGCTCAGGCTTGTGCGGGTCGTCCTGCCCTGCGCGGGGGTCATCGTGAGCGGTGCGTTGCTCATCAGTTTGCCGTGGCTTGGCTCCGCCCCGCTCGCGGTCGCGGCCGTCTCGCTGGCGTATGGCCTTGTCATCGCGATCTTCCCGCTCATCAACACCGCCATCGTCGAAACCTGTCCGCCTGCCCAAATCGCGGGCACCCTCGGTGCATTCCTCGCGATCCAGTCGCTGGGCGGTGTCGTGGGGCCGTGGGCGACGGGCATCCTTCTCGACGCATCGGCAAGCAAGGTTGAGGGCTACACCACGGCGTTCCAGCTCATCGGGCTGATCGCAGCGATTTTCGCCACCGTTGCCATCATCGCAGTCGACCCGGTTCGCGACAGGATGAGGCTGTCCCGGTGACGTCCTCCTTATCTAGGAGAGTGCGGGCGGGAAATACCCATTTCCGGTGGCGTGCTCGGGGGCGAGCGCAAGGAACGTCTCAGCGGTGGGCGTGAGACGTGCCTCGTCGTAAACCAGTCCAAATTGGCGGGTTACCGGAGGTTCGAGGGGGCGGATGGTAATGAGTCCGGTGGCGGCCTCGGCCATGCTGCGATCAACGATTGCGCCTCCCACGCCGGCCGCGACAAGCGGAACGAGTGCCTCTCGGTGCTCGGTGAGTGTCGCGACGCGCGGCCGGCCTCCCCGACAGCGCATCGCCTTCCCAACCTCGCGGGAAAGCGAGTGCGTCTCGGGGACGAACACCATAGGTAGATCGGGCAGGCGGGAAAGGTCCACCGGACCCGGCGGGAGGTCGGTCTTTGGCGGATAGATGGCGACAAAGTCCTGTTTACCCAGAGGTAGCACGGCCAGCGCGTCATCCACTACGGGAAGATGCATGACGACCGCGTCGACGGTGCCGTTCCGAAGGACATCTGTGGCGCGTGGGTGATCGTCGTGCAAATCGGCGACGTGGACTTCGACGCGCGGATGTCGAGTGCTGAACTCGGCAATGAGATCTACCACTGAGTCGGCGAGTGCCGGGAAGACTGCAATGTCGAGTCGGCCACCGAGATCATCGGTGTTGGTCACTAATACTTCTGGCCAGTTCAACAGGTTGCGCATCAGGCGACGACTCGGCCCGATGAGGGCGCGACCTGCAGCGGTGAGTGTCAGGCCGCGGCCCATCCGGTGGAAGAGTGGTGCACCGAGTTCCCGTTCCAGGGCTCTGACGGCCTGCGACAGGGTGGGCTGCGCGGTATCGAGCGCACGGGCGGCAGCGGAGATCCCGCCGTGGTCGGCGATGGCAAGGAAGTATTCGATCTGACGCATTTCCATGGTTGTGCGCTATGTCTCCGAGCATTCCGGCTTTTCGGACGCGAGAGCGACGAAGGCAGCTGCTGCCGGGGACAGCGGCTCAGCTCGCGTGAACAGAGCCGGCGTGCGGTAGAGGGGCGGGTGGAGCGAGACCGCCGCGACGTTCGTGACGTGCTTGTCGGCCACGCGCCGCGCAACCAGGGTCGATCCGGTTCCTCGAGAGACAAATCCCCACACGGTCGTCGGGTTAGCACAATGTACGAGGACATTGGGTGTCTTTCGTGCGCCGACAAGCTGCCGGAGCATTGCCACGGTAGCGCGATCGCTGACGTCTAGGACAAGTGGAATGTCGGCAATGAAGTCGCGGGGGATCGGTGCCGGCAGCGATGCAATTATGCTCGGCGCAGCCGCAAGGACCACCTCGTGGGCGGGCAACAGGATCGTCGTGAGTCCTCCGTTGTCGTGCCCCGCGTATCCGATTGCGAGTTCCGCTGCGCCCTGACGGACGAGTTCTCGTGCATCCTCTGATGTTTCCGCACTGAGGACATTGACCAGAACATTGTCGTATTCCTGGCGAAACTGGCGGAGTAGTTCAACGAGAGGTTCGACAGAGAAGACGGCATGGGTCACGATGTCAAGTCGGCCGGACTGTAGGTCCCGCACCGCCTGCACAGCAAGTCGGGCATGTTCGAGGTCCGCGAGTAGTTCGCGTGCGGCGGGCACAAAGCGCTCGCCTGCCGCGGTCAAGCGAATCGGATGGGCCGACCGATCGAAAAGGGTCGCTCCGAGTCGACGCTCGAGAGTCCGGATTGCCTGTGAGAGAGAGGGTTGTGCAAGGTAAAGAGCTTGCGCCGCCCGCGAAATCCCGCCCTCTTCAACGACTGCCAGAAAGTAGCGCAGCAGGTACGCGTCGATCCCGCGACTGGGACGCGCCAGGGATGAGGGCGCCTCTGATTGGCTCACCATGCTCTCCCCGATTTCTCTCGGGACCATGCCCTACCTCCTGGAAGGGGTGATTTGCACCTGACGAGCCACCGTCCGGGGCTATGGCGCGGGGGTGTGTCGGGAGTCAAACTGCTTGCGCTTCGGCGCCGGTATCCCACAGGCCAAGCTGTTCGAGTTCTGTTATTAACTGATCGGCTCCCCCCAAGATGTGCTTTTCCATGAGAGTCCTTGCCCTCTTCCAAGCGTGTTTCCGTAGTGCATCGAGCAAGAGAGGGTGCTCCTCCTGAGTCGTCGCGAGACGGCCCTCGATGGAGGCATAAAACCGGTTCGGGTGGTTAGTGACGACCGACCCCAGAAGCCCGGCAAGTCGGGGCGAGCACGCGATAAGGTTGATTCCCCGATGGAAGGCGTGGCCCAGTGCGGCGATACGCTGGGCGTCGCCCTCTGTGATCGCGCTCTGGTGCTCGTGCAGGATTCTCTCGAGTTCGGCGATCTGCGGGGCAGTGGCATTCTTCGCGGCCCGCGCGGCTAACTCACCCGCCAACTGGGCCTGTGCCCAGAAGAGGTCTCGCACGTCCTGCTTGGAAAAGGGTGCCACGACGAAGCCGCGTCGGGGCACCATCTCGACGAATCCCTCGCTTCGCAGAGCGAGGAGACCTTCGCGTACGGGTGTGGTGCTGATTCCCAGAGCGTCGGCGATCGGATCGATGCGGACGAAATCTCCGGCACGTACTTTTCCGGAGATGATCATCTCACGCACGTATGAGGCCACGTGATCGGGAAGTTGCTGTCGTCTGGGGTTGAGAAGTTGAGGCATCGTGGATGCACCTTCCGATCATCCTGGGGCCTTTGTACGTTGGCGGTCAACGTGTTGAGGCGGGACTGGAGTGTCTGTTGTGATTCTTCGTGCCGCGGATGGCCAACCGATGAAGTCCCTCGCTGAGTAGGAGCGAGTAGGTCGACTGTCCGGGCCGTAAGTCCGAGGCGATCCAGGTGTGAAACGCCTGCTCGGTGCCCCGACCAAGGGCTCCACAGACCGCCAGCGTTCCCTGCCCTTCTGAGGCATCTCAGCATCATATATTGTGCGTGGCGTTTTTAGCTACGCGGGTACGGGGGAGTGGTCTCAGTTTTTCCACCCCTCTCTGCAGTTCGCAGGAGTTTGGACGAGTGAAGGGGACGGTTATCGCGTACCGCGTTGGCGGGCCCGCGATCGCAGTCGGGAGGTTGCCAGCACAATATATTGTGCTTAGAGTGGTCCCCATCGCAGTCTGAGGAGGCCAATGTGACCCAGTCCGGCTATCACCCCGATTACAGGATGGCAAAGCTGAGGTGCCCGAAGGTGAACTTCTGGTCCTGCTGGGGGCCGAGCGGGTGCGGCAAGATCACGCCTCTGCGATGCCTGGTCCGGCTTGGAGCGGCCTAGCTGAAGAACGCACATGGTCCAGACACTGCTTTGGTGCCACCGACTTCCTGCTCTCTCGGACAAACCGAACGGCAACGGCAGGGGAGGAGCGGTACGCGATAACGTGCCTGGCGCGCTGGACATGAGCGAATTCACGATTCGACGGCGAGAAATTCACACGCGATGTTCTCGACGAATGGCAGACGAAGGTTGACGAGTACTTCCGAGCCACCCCCACCCGGGGCCGCACAGTCGTGTCGATCCCAGGTCGGGACAGCTTCATCAGCATTCTCGACTCCGCAAACTCCACGAGAAAGACGAACAACGTGCCAACGCATGACAATTCCTGGAATCCCAATGATCTACCGGTGGCCGTGATCGTCGGTGCGACGTCGAAGTGGCGAGCGGACGGGCCGAACACGGTATTCGTCCACGGGCAGGGCCTGTCGGGTGACAACGTGCCAGTGGACGTCCGCTGGGGACTCGGAGGTGCTCTCGCTCTGAGATTCGCGCGCGCAGGAAACTTCGTGGTCCTCACGACGCGCACACTCGCCAACGCGGATGCGCTCGTCGAAGCAATTCGAGCCGAGGGCGGACAGTGTGCAGCGGTGGAGTTGGAGGTGAGCGACCCCGCTTCGATCAGCCGCGTATTCGCGAACATCCGCGAATACGCCGGCGATCCCGAGGTGCTGATCTACAACGCCGGCTACATGGCCGGCCGACAACTGCCGCCGGAGAAGGAGCTCATGGAGTTCTTCCCCCCGGAACTTTTCGAGACCGCGATCGACATCGCATGTCGCGGCCCGTTCCTGGTTGCGCGCGAGGTACTGCCAGCCATGCGTGCCCGCGGCCGCGGCGCGGTGTTCTTCTCCAACAACCAGTACTCGCTGCGCGGCCGCAAGCGGCGAACAGGAGAATCCCTCTACTACCCCCGGACAATGATGCGTGCTCTGGCACAGGCGCTGACGGAGGAGTACTCCGAACATGGTGTGCACGTGGCCAACGTTATCGTCGACGGCTTCATCGACTCTCCCGGCACCCGCGCCCTGCCCCAGCTCAGCGACAACCCTGGAGCGCTGATCTGCCCGTCGAGCATCGCCGAAGCGTTCCACTATCTCCACCGGCAGGACCCGACCTGCTGGACTCACGAACTGCAGCTGACGGCCTCGCCCACGCTGCCGAGCTACTGAACGTCGACCGGGCGAAACTATGCGCCAGTCGATGCCTCACCCCCTGAAGGGAAACCATGCAAACCCAGCAATTGAAGGACCTGTACGGGGTCGCGGGCAAAGTCGTCGTCGTCACCGGGGGCAGCCGCGGCATCGGCCGGGCGATCGCGCAAGGCTTCGTTCAGGGGGGTGCACGCACGTACATCTGTGCCCGAGACGAGCAGGCCTGTCTCCAAGCAGCGCAGGAAATGGCGGTGGGGGGCGAATGCGTCGCGATAGCGGCGGACCTCAGCACTATCGAGGGGTGTAGGGATCTCGCGGCGCGACTGGCCGCGAAGGAGACCCACGTAGACGTGCTGGTGAACAACGCCGGGACCATCTGGACTCAACCGCTTGCGGAGTACGCGGAGTCCGGCTGGTCGAAGGTCTTCGATGTCAACGTCAAGGGAACGTTCTTCCTCATCCAGTCGCTTCTGAAGATGTTGAAATCAGCGGCCAGCCCCCAGGACCCCGCACGTGTGATCAACATCGGGTCCATCGGCGGCTTCCGAGTGCCTGATCACGAAACCTACGCGTACTCCGCGTCGAAGGCCGCTGTTCACCAGCTGAGCAAGCACCTCGCGAGACAGCTCGCCCCCGATGGAGTGACTGTGAATGTGATCGCGCCGGGTCGATATCGAAGTGAGATGCTGGAGAAGGCCATTGCGCTCCAAGGGGCCGAGTCGTTGCTCGCTCCCATTCCGCTGGGCCGTTTCGTGGAGGATGACGACCTCGTCGGAGCTGCTCTGTTCCTCGCCTCCAAGGCCGGGTCGGCGGTGACTGGAGCGATTCTTCCGGTGGACTGCGGGCACGGAACTGTGGGGTAGCCCCCTTCCAGCGGGAGCACGTCCTGGCCGACCTGGTGATCATCCTGCACGGTCGGCCGACATTGCAGTAGTCGCGCACTCGATGCGAGTACTGGTGCACAGTCATGCCCGCTTCACGTGCGAGTTACTCCTTTCCGTTACGAGACAAAGCATTTGGTAAACCCGGCCTTGCACATCGACAGCATTATATATAATGTGAGGAACGGGTTTTCGCCTTCTGAATACGCCGAACACGGCGCCGGGCGATGACTTCCCGAAATATTTGAACGCCAATGTATTGAATTGGAGCAACTGATGAAGCCTATGCGTTCGATCCTGTTCGTTCCCGGTCACCGCGGTTCGTGGGTCGAGAAGGGAATCGCTGCCGGCGCGGACGGTCTGATTCTCGACCTCGAGGACTCGGTTCCCTCGGCGCTCAAGGATGATGCGCGGCCTGTGACTGCCGAGTCCATCCGTCGAGTGCGGGAGACGAACAACAACGTCGGTCTCTATGTTCGTGTCAACTCCCTCGATACCGGCCTCACCGGCGACGACCTCGCCGCCGTCGTTGTTCCCGGCCTCGACGGCGTGGTCCTGCCGAAGGTCTTCGGCAGGGACGACATCGTGAGCCTGGCCGCCCTGATCACCCACTTCGAGGCGAAGAACGGCGTGGAGGCCGGCAGTGTCGAGATCATCGCCGACCTCGAGACGGCGCAGGCCTACGCGGACTGCGAGGCGTTGACCACAGCATCGCCTCGGATGGCCACGCTCTTCGCCGGGACCGCACGAGACGCCGATGTCTCACGCTCGATCGGCTTCCAGTTCACCCCGGGAGGGATGGAAACCATCTATCTGCGTAGCCGCGCGGTGCTGGCCTGCCGCTCCAACGGGCTCGACTTCCCCATCGTCGGCGTGTGGCAGGACCTCAACGACCCAGAGGGGGCCCGCAACCACTTCATCCAGAATCGCGAGCTCGGTTTCCGCGGCCAGGTCCTGATCCATCCGTCGCACGTTGCGCTGGCGAACGAGATCTTCAGCCCGTCGAAGTTCGAGGTCGACTTCTACGCCGGCATGATCGAGGCCTTCGACGCGGCGGTGGCAGACGGTGCGGCGGCAGTTCTCTACGAAGGCATGCACGTCGACTACGCCCACATCAAGACCGCGCGTGAGGTTCTCGCGTACAACGCGCTCATCACCGATCGCGAAGCCAGCTGTCCGCGTCCTGCGGTCAGCCCACACAAGTGAACAACATCTACTGAAAGGAAGTACGACATGGCTGGCTTGTTTTTCGAGGAGTTCGAACCCGGAACGGTGATCGAACACCAGACGCGCCGCACCGTCTCGGAGATGGACAACGTTCTGTTCTCCGCACTTACGCTCAATCTTGCGCCGCTTCATCTCGACGCGGAGTACAGCAAGGACAGCATCTACGGGCAGCGCCTGGTGAACAGCCTGTTCACGCTGGGCCTGGTGGGCGGCATCTCGATGCAGGAGCTCACTCAAGGCACCACTCTGGGGAATCTCGGCTTCTCCGAGGTCAAGTTCCCCAAGCCGTTGTTCCACGGCGACACGGTGCATATCAGCACGGAAATCCTGGACAAGCGGGAGTCCAACAGCCGAGACGACTCGGGCATCGTGTTCTTCCGCCATATCGCGCGCAACCAGCGTGACGAGATCGTCTGCCAGTGCGACCGCGCCGGCCTGATGCTCAAGCGTGACGCGCGCCCGGTCGCCGGCTCCGCCGTCGCCGCCGCGGCAAACTGAAAGGCAGGAATTGAGGTGACAACGGCACACCCACAGACCAGGTTCGGTGCATCTGCGTCTCCCGCCTGGCAACCCGATCACGAGACCATCTCGCGAAGTCGACTGCTCAATGCGGCCCAGCGATGGGGATTCGATGACGTCGCCGCACTGTACACGGCGTCGCTACAGGATCCGGACTGGTTTTGGCGTGCCGTTGTCACCGATTTGGACATTGCCTTCTCGCGTCCGTTTGCCACCGTGCGCGACGACTCCGAGGGAAAGGCGTTCCCCGGCTGGTTCTCCGGCGGCGAAATCAATGTCGCACGACTCTGTTCCCACCGGCACGCAACCGGCCCTCTGGCGGACAAACAGGCAGTTGTCTACGAGGGTGACCTCGGCCAACGGCGGAGCGTGACCTTCGCCGAACTCGACCGGGAAGTTCGACGTTTTGCGGCGAATCTGACGGCTTTGGGAGTCGACGCCGGCGATCGGGTCGTTCTGTTCCTCCCTGTCGTACCCGAGGCGGTCGTCGCCTTCCTCGGGTGCGCCATGATCGGAGCGATCTCGGTCCCCGCCTTCACCGGCTACGGAGCCGAAGCGCTCGCTATGCGGATAAGAGAATCCGAAGCCGTAATTCTCGTCACGGCCGACGCGACCACACGTCGCGGCAAGCGAGTAGACCTGAAATCGACTGCGGACGAGGCCGTCGAGGCATCCCCCACCGTCCGCAAGGTCATCGTGGTACGGCACCTCGACGACGGTCTCCACTCGACCAGCCCTCGCGACATCTATTGGGAGGAACTCGATTCCGAGCCAACACCAGTCGGCACGCGGGAACTTCCTTCGGACAGCCCGCTGACCGTCATCTACACCTCGGGCACGACCGGCGCACCCAAGGGAATCGTTCTGTCCCATGCGGGCTTTGCGGTCAAGGCCGCGGTCGATTTCGCATACGGCTTCGACATCCACGACGACGACGTCATCGCCTGGATCGCCGACATGGGCTGGATGCTCGGGCCGATGCTCATCACGGGAGGCCTCCAGCTCGGCGCCACCCTCGTACTGACGGAGGGCGTACCAACCTACCCGACGAACTCGCGACTGTTCGACATCGCCGAACGCAACGGCGTGACCTTCCAGGGCATCGCCCCGACCGCAGCGCGGGCAGTGATGTCAACCGGAATCGAGAAGTTCGGGAACCTGGACAGCATCCGGTCCTTCGCCTCGACCGGCGAAGCGTGGGACACCCCGACGTGGCGCTGGTTGTTCGACACCGTCGGCGAGAGCCGGCGTCCGATCATCAACTTCAGCGGCGGAACTGAGGTCGGTGGCGGCATCCTCGTCAGTTATCCGTTCCTTCCCAGCGATGCGGCCGCGTTCAACGGACCGCTACCGGGGATGGACGTCGCCGTTGCAGACGAGAACGGCGAACCGGTCGGCGGGCAGGTCGGCGAGCTGGTCGTCCGCAACACCTGGCCGGGAATGACCCATGCGTTCTGGCGGGACCGCACACGTTACCTCGACACCTACTGGAACAAGTGGCCCGGCACCTGGGTTCACGGAGACCTGGCCAGTGTCGACGCAAACGGCTCGTGGCGGATCCATGGCCGCTCCGACGACACCATCAAGGTCTCCGGGCGACGAGTCGGCCCCGCCGAACTCGAAGCCGCACTCTTGAAGGATCGGCTGATCGTCGAAGCCGCCGTGGTGGGTGTCCCCGACACCCAACGCGGCCAGCGAGTCGTCGCCTTCATCGTCCTCCGCGAGGGGCTGACGCTCACGGACGACATCATCGCGACCGCTGTGCGCAACGTCGGACGCTCGTTCGCTCCATCGTTGTTCGCGACAAGAACGCTCCCCAAGACCAAGAACGGCAAGATCATGCGGCGCGCGATCCGCGCCCGTCACCTCGGCCTGCCGACAGGCGACATGTCGTCGCTCGATCCGGCCACCCCACTCGAAGACATCCCCACCCAAGAAGAAACAGGAGTACAGCGATGACCTCAGATCCAAGCGATCTCGAACTGATCCGCAAGTCCGTAGCCGAGCTCGCGGGCAAGTTCGACCTCGAGTACTGGCGCCACAAGGATGCCAACCACGAGTACCCGTGGGAGTTCGTCAACGCGTTCGCCAAGGCTGGTTGGCTCGGTGCGATGGTCCCGGAGGAGTATGGCGGCCTCGGACTCGGTTTGGTCGAGTCGGCGATCATGCTTCACGAGGTGGGCCTGTCCGGTGCAGGAATGTCCGGAGCCTCGGCGCTGCACTTCTACATCTTCCCGCCGGGACCGATCATCCGGCACGGCTCCGAGGAGATGAAGAACAAATACCTGCCCCTGCTCGCCAAGGGCGAACTCCTGACCGCCTTCGGCGTCACCGAGCCCACCGCCGGCGTCGATACGTCACGCATCACCACGCGTGCCGTCAAGTCCGAGGGCGGCTGGGTCGTCAACGGCCAGAAGGTATGGATCAGCAACGCGCAGAACGCAAAGCGGATTCTTCTGCTCGCCCGTACCTCGCCACGCAACGACGAGAAGCCGTTGGACGGCATGACCCTGTTCTTCACTGATCTCAACCGTGAGCGGATCACCGTCACCGAGATCGACAAGCTGGGCCGCGCGGCGATCGACTCGAACGAACTGTTCATCGACAACCTCGAGGTCCGCGACGACGAGGTCGTCGGAGAGGTCGGCAAGGGCTTCTACTACCTGCTCGACGGCCTCAACCCGGAGCGGATCGTCGTGGCAATGGAACAGGTGGGCCTCGGCCGAGCGGCCCTCGAACAGGCCGTGAAGTACGCAAAGACACGCGTGGTGTTCGACCGCCCCATCGGTAAGAACCAGGCAGTCGCGCATCCGCTCGCCGACTCCTGGATCCGCCTGCAGGCCGCGGAGCAGATTGCCATGAAGGCGGCCCAGCTGTACGACGACAAGCTTCCGTGTGGCCCCGAGGCCAACGCCGCCAAGTTCCTCGGCAGTGAAGCCGGCTTCCAGGCCTGTGACCGTGCGATGCAGACCCTCGGTGGCTACTCCTACGCCAAGGAGTACTACGTGGAACGGTTCTGGCGCGAGTCCCGGCTGCTGAAGGTTGCGCCTATTTCGCAGGAGATGGTCCTCAACTTCATCTCCACCAAGGTGCTCGACCTTCCCAAGTCGTACTAACCCGGCCGAGACATCGGCCCATTCCTCTCGTCGAGTACGGCGGTGACGGCGCCCATGGCCCGCGACGTCACCGCCGCCGAGGAGCAGCACTCGAAGTAACCGATGGTCGAGGATCCGACCATCCGCATCGAAAAGGTGAGGAAGCCCATGCGTGACGCAGTAATCTGCGAGCCGCTGCGCACGCCCGTCGGGCGTTACGGCGGTGTGTTCAAGGACGTGCCGGCAGCAGAACTCGCTGCCACCGTCGTCAAGGAGTTAGCGGCACGGGCGGGGCTGACCGGCGACGATGTTGACGACGTGATCTTCGGTCAGTGTTATCCCAATGGGGAAGCTCCGGCCATCGGCCGCATCGCGGCCCTCGATGCCGGCCTTCCGATCACCGTCCCCGGGCTTCAGCTCGACCGCCGCTGTGGGTCCGCGTTGCAAGCCGTCATCGACGCGGCCATGCGGGTACAAACCGGCGCCTGCGACCTGGTCATCGCCGGCGGGGCCGAAAGTATGAGCCAGGCAGAGCATTACCTGCTCGGTGGTCGGTTCGGTTTCCGTGGCGACTCCACCCCCGCGTGGGACCGGATCGCCCGAGGTCGCATCACCTCCGGCGGCAAGTTGTATCCGGTGGAGGGCGGAATGCTCGAAACCGCCGAAAATCTGCGGCGTGAGTTTGCCATCAGCCGCGACGAACAGGATCGCCTGGCTCTGACCTCCCATCAGCGTGCGGTGGCCGCCCAGGAAGACGGCCGGTTCAAGGACGAGATCGTGCCGGTCACTGTCAGTGGCCGAAAGGGCGACGTGGTCGTCGATACCGACGAGCATCCCCGGCCGGACATCTCGATGGAGTCGCTGACGAAGCTGCGGCCGGTCCGTTCGAAGATCGACCCCGAGGCAACGGTCACCGCCGGCAACGCCAGCGGCCAGAACGATGGTGCTGCGGCGTGCATCGTCACCACCGCAGACAAAGCTGCTGCACTGGGGCTGCGTCCTCTCGGCCGCTTGGTGAGCTGGGCGGTGGCGGGGGTGGAACCCCACCGCATGGGCATCGGACCGGTGCCGTCGACCGAGCGAGCCCTGGCACGGGCGAGTCTGACGTTGGCCGCCATGGACCTCATCGAACTGAACGAGGCCTTCGCGGCGCAGGCCCTCGCAGTGACGAAGGAATGGGGCCTGGGCGCAGCCGACTTCGAACGGGTGAACGTCAACGGATCAGGAATTTCTCTGGGCCACCCCGTGGGAGCGACGGGAGTGCGCATCCTGACCACGATGCTCCGGGAACTCGACCGGCGTGAAGGCCGCTACGGACTCGAAACGATGTGCATCGGTGGCGGCCAGGGCCTGACCGCAATCTTCGAACGTCTCGGCTGACCACCCACGAACCACGACGAAGAACAGGATCACACGATGAACGGACCCCTCGACGGGCTGCGGGTGATCGTCCTCGCAGGTATGGGGCCGACCCCGTTTGCATCGATGCTTCTGGCCGACATGGGTGCGCACGTGGTGCGGGTAGCCCGCCCGTCGCACCGGCCTGGCAGGGAACTGGAGCAGTCGGCTTCGGCGCGTCCCGAGTACGACATCGCCAACCGGGGCGTCGACACCGTCGAACTCGATCTGAAGAGTTCCGGCGGAATCGACGAGCTGCTGGCGCTGGTCGATCGGTCGGACGTTTTCGTCGAGGGCTTCCGTCCGGGCGTCGCAGAGGGCCTCGGGCTCGGGCCGGAAGAACTGCTCAGGCGGCGTCCCGCCCTCGTCTACGCACGGTTGACCGGCTACGGACAGCAGGGCGTCCTCTCACGTCAAGCCGGACACGACATCAATTACGTTGCCCAAACCGGAGTTTTGAGCGCGCTGCGCCGAAGCGGGGAGGCACCCAATCCGCCCATCAATCTTCTCGGCGACTATGCAGGCGGCGGGACGTTCGCCGCATTCGGAATCGTGTGCGCCGTCCTCGAAGCACGATCGTCGGGGCGTGGGCAGGTGGTGGACGCGGCGATGATTGACGGTGTCGCCGTACTCACCGCCCGTATTCAGGGCCTGCGCGCCGCGGATGCGTTCTCCGACGATGCCGGAACGAACTATCTCGACGGCGGCGCGCCGTTCTACGGCACCTACCGATGTGCCGACGGGCGTTGGCTGGCAGTCGGAGCGCTCGAGCCGGACTTCTACCAGGAGTTCGTCGAACGACTCGGCGTCGACCCCGCCGACTGGCCGGAACAGCACGACAAGGCATCCTGGCCGCGCCTGCGCGAACTCATCGCCCAGGTCCTCGAGACCCGGACCCGCGACGAATGGGCCGAGATCTACGAGGGGACCGATGCCTGCGTCACCCCTGTACTCGATTTCGACGAGGCTGCGATTCATCCGCACAACGCCGGGCGAGAGCTCTATACCGACATCGACGGCGCGCTGCACCCTGCCCCCGCGCCACGACTGAGCCGGACGCCGGGTCGTCGACCCTCTGCGCCCGCTACCGGTGCGCGCCCCCCACGCGAGGTGCTCCGGGATTGGAACGACCATCCGCCCAGGAACCGAAAGGACCTGTCATGACCCACGTTTACAGCCAGTTCAAGAGGCTCAGGATCGAACGCACCGCGCCGGGGGTCGTCGAAGTCGTCTTCGACGGACCCAACCTGAACGCCGTCGATGCCGACACTCACCGGGAGATCGCCGAGATCTGGCCCGTGATCGATTCCGATCCGGACGCTCGCGTCGTGCTGGTCCGAGGCGAGGGCAAGGCGTTCTCGGCGGGCGGAGACTTCGACCTCATCGACGCCCAGATCGAGGACTACGACGTCCGCATGCGCGTCATGCGTGAGTCGCGAGACCTGTTCTACAACATCACCAATTGCTCGAAGCCCATCATCTCGGCCATTCACGGCCCGGCTGTCGGGGCTGGCCTGGTAGTCGCGCTGATGGCCGACATCTCGGTCGCCGCGACCACGGCACGTATCATCGACGGACACACCCGGCTCGGCGTCGCTGCGGGCGACCACGCGTCGGCGGTCTGGCCGCTGCTGTGCGGTATGGCGAAGGCAAAGTACCTGCTGCTCACGTGCCGTGAAATCTCGGGCGCCGACGCCGAGCGGGCGGGCCTGGTTTCGCTCTGCGTCGAACCGGACGAGTTGCTGGAGACGGCCAGGAAGCTTGCATCGGAGCTCAGTAACGGCGCCCAGGAAGCCATCCGCTGGACCAAATACTCGCTCAATCAGTGGTACCGCCAGCACGGCCCGCTCTTCGACTCCGCCTTAGTACTGCAACGGCACTTAAGGCAGGTGGCCGCGGGTTCGGTAATGACAGATGCGGGCCTGGTGTTGTCGGCGTCTGCGCCAGTGCGACCAGGACCAGATGTGCTCGTCGGTGTGGGT
>SEEV01000545.1 GCA_004211695.1 Rhodococcus sp. (in: high G+C Gram-positive bacteria) | reverse complement strand
ACACGCACGTCGAGGTCGCCCCGCCCGATCGGCGCACCGGTCGCGTCATCGACAGCCAGGTAGGGGCGGGTGGTGAACGAGAACTGCCGCAGCGCAGTGAATCCGGCATCGGCCATCAGCTAGTCCATCTCCCACCGTGCTGCCGCATCGCCCGCAAGTCGACGTTGATTCTGCTTCGACCGCAATGGATAGAAGCGGCCGGACAATGACGCGAGCACTGCCATGACGTCATCCATCAGCTCCCCCACCAGCGACGTGTCCCCATCCTCACGCAGGACCTCGACCTTAACGCCGACCACCGACGGGTAACGTTCGGTCCCCCCACCGGAGAACCGCGCCACGCCAACCGATCCCGCCACACCACTCGCACCACCATGAAGCGAACCCCTTGGCTGCGTCGTCGAGCATCCGCCAGTCCCGCACGGGTCTCCCACGGACCTGAACCACGATCCTTGTAGACCCGGTCCGAACTTCTCGACGACGACGCCGACCGACCCGGACTCCGGGCGTCCGAGAGCGGTGCACGAGCAGCCGGAACTCCGTTCATCAGCTTCTATACCCCGCAGGAAATGCTGGCCCTGGCCCACGAAGCCGGTCTCGAGGACGCGCACCACGTGGCGGGAAGGACCCTCGCCGAACGCTACTTCGCCGATCGGACCGACGGCCTACGTCCGTCGAGCGGAGAGGATCTCCTCGTTGCGACCACCTGACGCTCCTCGCGCCGGTATTCGCCTCTGCCCTGCAACCTCCGCGGAGGGTGCCACCACCGCATTGCAGCGCGTTTGCGCACGGTGTCGGCAGAGGCATTCGCGTCGCAGGCTCACGTATTTGCAAACCGTTGTCACACCTTCCCTGCGCCACGAAGCGGAAACACAACTCCCACAAACTGTTCGGACGATCACTGACAGTGCGTACTCGTACTGGTGCACCCGCAGAGTCGCCTCGGCGATGACCGCCGCAGCGGTTACGACCCGCACGAGGTTCTTCGGGGCCGAGGCCGCGAGAAGGAACCCGGACCGAGTGCCCTTCTCGGCGACATGGTGTCCGCCGCGGCCATCCATGTGGGCACGGTTACGAAATCGGGAATCTTCGGTGGTCCTCTAGCTTCGCCTGGGCGCCGCATGTGCGCCTCCCGGCACGATTCCGGCTCGCATTCCGATCGCTCCGGCCTCGCCTCGATTGGCGACGTCGAGTTTCTTGAGCACGCTGGCGACGTGGAACTTGATGGTGCTCTGGCTGATACCGAGTTCTTCGGCGATGGCGCGGTTCCGCTTGCCCACGGCGAGATGCGCGAGGACTTCGAGTTCGCGGGGATTCAGTGTGGACAGGAGGTGCTCGTCAGGCCGGGCCGCGGGCGGATCGAGGGGGACGGTGAGTGTGACCCGGCTCCCCCACCCGGTGATCGATTCGACGGCGATTCGCCCGCGCAAGGTGTTCAGGCGTCCGGACAGTTGCCGTGTGAGGGCGTTGCGGTCGATGGTGCCGGGCCCCTGGTCGCGGACCTCGATCAGGACGTTGTCGCCGTCGCAGTCCCACGCGATCCGCATTCGGGTGAGCACCGGTTGCGCACCGAACGCGAGCACGATTGCCCGGACCATGGCCCGCGCGGCGTGCGCGACCTCACCAGGCAGTGGCCGACCGTCGGCCGGCGGTTCGATGTAGTCGACCTCGACCTCGCGGTACCGCAATAGTGGCCGCAATTCACCCTGCAAGCGTGCGAATGCGGTGGTGACCGCTTCCTCGGACAGGGCCCGGTCCGCTGCACCCGCGGACCGCAGGGCGATCAATGCGGCAGAGGCTGTCTCGCTGGCGGTGATTCGCGCGCGGCGATCATCGAGGTCGTTCGAGCGGAGCGTGCCGAGCACCGACGCCAGCGTCGCCTCGTGCGCCTCGGTGAGTTCGGCGATCGTGCGGGCGCGTTCACTCGATGCTGCCCTTGACTCGGCGAGGTAGTCAGGGCTGGCCTGGGCCACCTGCTGCTGGATGGAGGTTGCGACGATCCCGAACACGGCCGCGACCTCGTCAGGATCGGGGGCGTCGGGCTGGGACGGCCGCGGAACCAGGACCAGCAGGATGTCACTGATATCGCGCACAGCCCAGATTCGTCGGCGGGAACCAGCCAACAGGGCGGGTCCGTCGAGAACACCACCCGGGTCGATCGACTGTTTGATCTCGTCCAGTTCATCGATGGTCACCCGGTCGACGATCTGACGGTTACCAGCCACTTTGCGGGGGCGTCCGGTGCATTCACGGGTGAAGATCACCAGAGCGTCGTGCGACCACAACTGGCCCAGGAACCGGGAGAAGCCGGCCGCGATGTCCGGGAGCGGGCCCGTGATCACCTTCCGCATCTCCACCCAGGCATCAACCTGCAACCGAACAGAGTCCTCCGCAATTACCACGCATTCACAGTATTGCCGCTACGGGCGAGAAGGCACTGGCCAACCGACCAGCCCGAACCGGCCGAGCGGCCGGGTGCCGAAGCGCAGCGGGGTCGGCAGCCTGGGAACCAGGACAGAACAGCCATCACCGAGGAGGATCATGACCGTCACCGTCGAGCAGACCCGCACACGGTTCAGCGACGGGCGCCGCATCGTGCTCGACGAGAACGAGCGGCTGCTCAATTCCATTGCTGCAGAACAGTGGGACCGCGCCGGTTCGCTCATCACAAGCGCGCGGGCGGTCTTCGTGATCGGCAACGGGCGCAGCGGCCTGGCCATCCAGATGGCCGCCATGCGCTTGATGCACCTCGGTTTGCGCGTGCACGTGGCCGGTGAGGTCACCGCCCCTGCCGTCGGCGCACACGACCTGCTGATCGCCGTGTCCGGGTCGGGCACCACCGCCTCGGTGATCGGGGCCGCCGACACCGCGACGAAGGTCGGTGCCTCGGTGCTCGCCGTCACCACGGCCTCGGACTCGCCGCTCGCCCAGCGCGCCGACGACGTCCTGATCCTGCCGGCGGCCGACAAGCAGGACCACAGCGCATCGATCACCCGCCAGTACGCGGGCAGCCTGTTCGAGCAGTCGGTGCTCCTCGCGTTCGACGCGCTGTTCCAGGCGCTGTGGAGCAACGAAGACCAGACCGCCGAGCGGCTGTGGGAACGCCACGCCAACATCGGCTGACCCGAGCACCCCGGACCCCCGAAGATAAATAACAGGAGAAACACATGACGAAGCTGCAGGTTGCAGTCGATCTGCTCACCACCGCCGACGCGCTGGCACTCACCAACAAGGTGGCCCCGTACGTCGACATCATCGAACTCGGCACCCCGCTGATCAAGAGCGCCGGCCTCAGTGCCATCAGCGCGATCAAGGCCGCACACCCGGACAAGGAGGTCTTCGCCGACCTCAAGACCGCCGACGCCGGTTTCCTCGAGGCCGACCTGGCGTTCACCGCCGGCGCCGACCTGGTCACCGTCCTCGGTGCCGCCGGTGATGCCACCATCAAGGGCGCCGTCGAGGCCGGCCGCAAGCACGGCAAGAAGGTCGTCGCCGACCTGATCGGCGTCGAAAACCGTGTCGAGCGCGCCCGCGAGATCGCCAAGCTCGGAGT
>SEEV01000132.1 GCA_004211695.1 Rhodococcus sp. (in: high G+C Gram-positive bacteria) | reverse complement strand
CCTCGTCGTGTACTACCGTGAGCACGGGCGTACCTTCCCGCCAGCGTTGGCGCGCTGGTCTTGATCAGAGTTCGGATACCTTGCAGATCATCCTCCGGGAAGGTACGCCTTCCCGGGATGTCGGGTAGGACCGCCGCATTGCTGCGGCGATCCCCCCTCAGAACCGTACGTGCCAGTCGTCCCGGCATACGGCTCAAGCAAGCCCCGAGGACGTTGCGGGAACTGCGGAATCTATTGGTCCCCTGCGCAACCGAGCCCGGAGGCTGCGGTGACAGGAGGCGTGTACCAGGTGGGTCTCGTCCGACCGGGACGGCCGCCCGTGATGAGTGAGATAGTCGGCGGCGATGGCTCGCTTGACAACTCCCAGCCACCACCGTTCCCACTCGAAGGGCGACTGTGGGGGTTGATCGGCGGTCAACACATGGTCGCCGCACAGCGGGCACCGGCCGTCCTGCTTGGCGAGCAGGCGCAGGTTGTAGCTGTCCAGTGCGGGTTTGACCTTGCGTCGCCGTTCGGCCCAGTAGCCGGCCAGTTCCGGGTCGTCGGGAGACGCCCGGCCCGTGACCAGCCTGTGTCGGACGATAGGAGTCCAGGCGAATTTGACCAGACAGGCGATGTTGTCGCGACGGTCATCCAGCGGGCGGTCGGGGTCGCCGAACACCCACTGATCGTTCCTGAACTTGTTGAACCGGCCCCAGTAACGGCGCGCGATCCACTTCTTCGGCTTCTTCGGATGCGTTCGGCGTGCCCACCCGAAGGTGAGCTGCCACATATAATGGTCCAGCGAGCTGAAAACCTTGCTGGACACCGCACCTCGATAGTAGGCGGACCATCCCCGGATAATCGGGTTCATCCGGGCGATCACCGCCCTGGCGTTGGAGCCGCGCAGCCTGCGCATCTCCTCGGCCAACCGTTTGCGGATACGCGCGACCGCCTCCGGGCTCGGCTTGATCAACAATTTGCCCGGCCGTCTGCCGCGACGGTAGCGGCGGATATTGAATCCGAGGAAGTCGAAGCCCTCTTCTTCGAGGTGGACGATGCGCGTCTTGGCCTCGTTGAAGACCAGACCCCTCGGAGCCAGCCACCGGGCAATCTCCGCCTTGACGTGTTCGGCCTGCTCCCGGGAATGGCAGCAGGCGACCATGTCATCGGCGTACCTCACCAGAACCGGGGTGCCCGCAATCGCCGCCCCGGCGTAAACGCCGGGCGAACTGCGGTAACGAACTCCCGCGGCCTCCTCCAGACCATGCAGCGCCACGTTCATCAACAGCGGACTGATCACACCGCCCTGGGGAGAGCCCTCCTCGGTCGGCGCGAACCCGCCGTTCTCGATCACCCCGGCCTTGAGCCACTTCCGGACCATTTCCCTGGCCGGGAACGATCCGAGCTCGTCGAGTAGCCGAGGATGGTCGATTTTATCGAACGCGGCCGACAAATCGGCGTCCAGAATCCACACCCGTCGGGCTCGTGGCCCTTTGAGCGTGAGAAATAGTGACTGGATCGCATCGGCACAGCCGCGGCCCGGTCGAAACCCGTAGGAACGGGCCTCGAACCGAGCCTCCCACTCGGGCTCCAACGCGTTGCGGACCCGCCCTTGATGACAGCGATCCATCATCACGGGGATACCGAGTGGACGCTGATTTCCGTTGGCCTTCGGTACATACACGCGCCGAACCGGCAAGGGCTCCCACGACGACCGCGAATCATGGACCCGCATCGCGATGTTCGCCCGTGCCTCCGGTGACAGGGCAACCTCCCCATCGATCCCGGCCGTTCGACGCCCAGTATTGCGCTGAGTCACCTGTCGCACACTGACCAACGTGTTCGACCAGGAACCCAGCATCAGTTTCTGCAGCGACCGGACCGAGGCCCAGTCCTGCTCCCGCGTCGCCTTGAAGATCCTGCGCCGCAACCTCGCTACATTGTTCTCATGGACGCGCCAATCCACAGCGCTCCAATCGAAAACGCCCTCCGGTCCGTTCACCTCTACGGTGTCCAACTTGCCCTTCCGGTTCGCGAGGCCCTCGGCCTCGGTATTTCAAAGGCTCACCTGCCCACGTCAGCGCCCTTTCGAGCCCAGCCACCACCGCTGGTATCCGACCGGTTCCCCATGATCGCCGCCCAGGAGGAGCGGCGGCATCACGACCACAAGTCCCGTCGCCTTTCGGCCATCGGCATTCGCTTCTTGAGCATCCTGTTCCCGCCGAGGGATTCCGCCCCTCTCACGATCGGCCTACCGGCCCGAAGGCCGGACCCGACGGGGTTTCCACGTTCCACGCACACGAGATACGACCGGGGAGGGCGCCCTCTATACCCCGAGACCAGCGGTGTTCGCACGACCGGCCTGTGGCCTCCGGTCGCCGCTTGCCGCCTCTGCCAGCGGCCAGGTCCTATCACCCGGGTTCTCGACCCGTCTTCCCAGGCTTCAGATAACGAGGCGTCATCAAGGGTTCATTCGCATTCGCCCGTCCGGCCTTCCCCTCGCCCGGTCGTTCCCCCGGACGGAACGGGGGCCCTTGGGCTTCTTCCCTGAGCTTCGCACCCCCACGGGCAGGACCCGTCGACGCACGTCAGGGCGGGGATCGGTCGCGAACACCAACCGAGAACTACGTGACCGGCATCGCCGACCTCCAATCCACGAGCTCACTCACATGCGCGACATCGTGTCGCACCCACAGGTTCTGATCATTCCTCCAGCGTGGGTGTTCACTGTGCTGTACTTCTGCATGACGATCGGTTACTGGACGATCGCGTACTTCCTTCCCACCATCGTTCGAGACCAGTTCGATCTGGGCGCTGCCGGTGCCGGATTCGTCTCTGCAATTCCGTGGCTGTTCGCGGCGATCGTCATGATCGCCGTCTCGAAGAACGTGTCGCGAACCGGCGAACGAACCTGGCACATGACCCTCCTGCAACTCGCAGGTGCCCTGGGATTGGCCGTTGCAGCGCTGAGCGGCAATCCCTACCTCGCGCTGGTCGGCATCAGCCTGGCGGCGGCCGGCTTCTTCGGCTCACTCCCGACATTCAATTCGATGCCTGCCCAGCTGTTCACCGGTGGGCTCGCCGCAGTGGCCCTCGCAATGATCAACGGCCTCGCAAGCCTGAGCGGCCTGGTCGGCCCCTATTTCTTCGGTTTGCTGAAGGACACCACCGGCTCCACGTCGACCGGGCTCCTGATCATGGCGGGATTCTTCGTCGCCGCAGCAATCCTGGCCTACACCATGAGCCGCTGGACCGACAAGATCACCGGAGGCCTCCTGAACGTGAACACCATGGAGGACACGGAGCCGGTACCCCTGTCCGCGAAGAGGTGAAAACAGGTCGGTGGCCGAGGCATTTCCCTCGGCCACCGAGCACCCCGTTCCGTGAACGAGCCAGACACGGAACAAGCCCCCGCCGAAGAGGAACTATGAAATACGCGTTCGATCCCGAAATCGCCAGTCGCCTCACCTCCCTGGAGTCGCTCGACTTCATCGACTACCACGCCTTCCGGGACGCGCAACGCACCAGCAGGGCCACTTACACCCCGGCGACTGCGGTCCACAAGCACGACGTGGCAGTCCCGGGCTCGGCAGGATCACCGGATGTCAGCGTCCGGGTATAACCGCCCTACGGCGATCGAGGACCGGCCGCGTCACTGCCTCATCTACCTCCATGGTGGCGGGTTCGTCGCCGGGAGCCTCGACCAGTTCGACGCAGACGCAACGCGCGTCGCCGCCGAAGCCGAGGTCCTCGTGGTGTCCGTCGACTACCGACTCGCACCCGAAACCCCTTTCCCTGCGCACTCGAAGACTGCTACGCCACGCTCGAATGGGTTGCACGACAAGCGGTCGAGTTGGGCATCGATCCACGCAGGGTGGCCACTGGCGGCGAAAGCGCCGGCGGTGGACTGGGCGGGCTCAACCGGTCGATGCAGGCCTACCACGACATACCCGTCTGGAATCGAAAGACTACCGAATTCAGCTGGGATTGCTACCTCGGCGGCGACTCCCGAGGCGGAGAGGACGTGTCGGCCTATACTGCCCCGGCGCGCGCAGAGGACCTCTCAGGCCTACCGCCGGCCTTTGTTTCCGCATGCCAGTTCGACCCATTCTGCGATGAAGACATCGCATACGTACAGCGTCTGGCGCTGGCCGGAGTTCCGACCGAGTTCGTGCTCTATCCCGGTACCGTCCACGCGACAAACTTCATGCAGGACACAGCCGTCGGCAAACGGATCAACGCCGATGTGACCGCGGCTCTTCGCCGCAGTCTTGCCGTAAGCGCACCCGAGCATCAGAGCCAGGAACGCATCCCGGTGTTCAACGCGATTCAGTAGCAATACTTTCCTCCCTCCTGCGGATGCAGGCGCCTCTCTGCCTTGCGATTGGCGGGCACGCGAACCGTCCAGGCTCCGATCACCCGGTTCGATTCGTCGACCGTCCGATCACGATGACATGTGGGATTCGGCGGTCGGTGTCGATGATGCGGTGCTTGGTGCTGTACGGCTCGCCGACGTGGATCATCTGGTCGCGGGGCGCGAGAACTCCCTGTGATCTGAAGCCAGCTGCGTCAGCCGGTGGCGTTCTAATGCAGGGCGAGAACGAGATTCAGCACCGACCGCAGCGCCAGGTTGGTGTCGTCACTCCGCGGCGACGCGCAGGTCGACGACATCCGTCGACGCATTCTGTGGCACGAACACCATGTGCGGACGGCTCCTCGGCCAGCTTCGTCGCGGACAGTCGACGCGTGCTGGCGAGTGGGTGGGTGTCGGGAAGAGCGACGACCAGGGAATCCGCCATTACGACCTGCGCAGAGACCTCTGTGTATGACGTCCCATCCGCCCAGTGCGATGTCCGTGTCCTCGTGCTGGAGTTCTTCATCGCGGGCTATGCGAAAGATCTGGCTGGACAGCTCGAGCTGGATGCCCGACAGTTGCGAGCGTACCCTCCGGGCCAGAGTTGGCGGACGATCCCGCTTCGTCACCAACGTCGAGCGCGTCCGGAATCGAACCGAGTGCGATCGGCTCGTCGCCGAGCAGACGGTCCGGTGGACGACGGCGGGAATGGACGCACGGCTGGCCGCCCCGGGGATCCCCGCCTCGCAGGTCAAGCAACTCGAACAGGTCGTGGCGCATCCTCAGCTTCGAGCACGCGATCGATGGCGAACCGTGGACCGAATACGCCGAGGTGCACGCCCTGCTCCCACCGGCGACGTTCGGCGACGTCGACGAAGCGAAGGCCAAGGAGGCGGCGGCATCCCTCGCCGCACCGGCGATCGGAGTCCGTTGCGACGTCACCTCGTCCGGGGACGTCGCGGCACTGTTGGGTGCCGCGACGGAGTCGTTCGGGTCGATCGACGTGATGGTCAACAACGTCGGAATCACCCGCGACTCCACCATGCGGAAGATGACTGAGCAGCAGTTCGACGATGTCGTCCGCGTACACCTGCGCGGCTGCTGGAAACGGAACGCGCCTGGCGGCCAAGATGATGCGGGAATCCAGCGGCGGATCGATCGTCACCTGTTCGTCTCGCGAACGCGACCGCCTGGGATTGACTGGCGACGGCAGCGGCGAAGGTGCGCTCGTACAGATCGCATCGCAACGGCGCTCAGGCCGGCACAGTCAACAGGAGTCGGGTGCGGGTGCCGCGGTCGACGAGGTCGTGGGCGCGCGCGGCCTGGTCGAGGGTGAGTGGCCCATCGATCGCGATCGACAGGGCACCTTCGGCCGCGGCGGCGGTCAGGTCCACCGCGGCCGCCTGTTTGGCTTCGGCGGGGAAGTCGTCGCTGCCGAGGAGTCGGATGGTGATGTTGTCGAACAGCATTGGCCAGAACGGAAAACCGGGTCGGGCCTCACCGGTGCCGTAGGCGGCGATCACGGTGTTGTTCTTCGCCACCGCGGCATCGAGGTCGACGTTGTCGGAGAAGGCGACCTCGATGATGCGGTCGGTCCCGTCGGGGGCGTGCGTGCGGATCGTGCTCGCGGGGTCGGGGCCGTCGAGCGCGACGACGTGCTCGACACCGCGGCTGTGGGCCAGTTCGATCTCGGCGCGGTGGCGCACCGTTCCGATGACGGTCGCACCGCCCCACCGGGCCAGTTGCGCGGCCATGGATCCGACGCCGCCGAGCACACCGTGCACCAGAACATTGCGGTCGCGGACCGGTCCGTCACCGAAGACAGCCCGGTGGGCGGTGATGCCGGGAATGCCCAGGCAGGCGCCGACGTCCTCGCTCACCTGGTCCGGAAGCCGGACGGCCTGATCGGTCGGTACGACCGTGAACTGGGCGGCGGTACCGAAGGCTCGGTACGACTGTGCGCCGAAGACCCAGACGCGTTCGCCGATGCGCCCGGCGTCGACGCCCGCCCCGACTGCGTCGACCACTCCGGCGCCGTCGCTGTGCGGGATGACCCGGGGAAACGGCATCGTCGAACCCAGCCAGCCCCGGCGCTTCTTCGTGTCTCCGGGGTTGATTCCGGAGCGGGTCAAGCGCACCCGCACCTCGTCGGGGCCAGGTTCGGGAGTGGTCACCTCACCGAATCGCAGCACCTGCTCGGCCGGTCCTTGCTCGTCGTACCAGACTGCCAGCACGGCTCTTCCTTTCTTGCGCCGTTCTGGAGGCGCGTGCGTCTACTCTTAGTTCTCGGCGTCGTCGAGCATTTCCCGCAGCCATGCTCGCTCGGCTGCACTGGTCGCCCGTGCGACGCGGAGCATTCCGCGGCGGTAGGGGTCGTCGACGTCCTCGGCGCGCAGCGGCCGGTCGCCGTCGTAGAAGAAACTGGCCGGCGCCTCGAGGAACGCCAGCCGGCGCCGTAGCACCTCCGCCCGATCGGCCGGGTCCGGCAACCGGGACAGGAACGACAGAATCGTCAGGAACTTGGTGTTGTCGGTGATCTCGTACTCGTCGGGTTCCCGCAGCCGGCGCAGCAACTCGTCGCGGCCGTCGTCGGTCAGGTGCAGCACCTGGCGTGGGGCCGCCGCGGAACCCGGCTCGGCCCGCTGCTCCAGAAGTCCTTGCCGCACCAGGCGTTTGATGGCTGGATACAGGCTCCCATCGCTGACCGGGCGGGTGTATCCCGACAGCTGTGTGACACGGCGACGCAGCTCGTAGCCGTGCAACGGGCCGTCGGTGAGGAACCCCAGAATGGCCAACTCCAACATGCTGCTAGCGTACACCTCGAAACGATATACCTCGATCCGAGGTATATCGTTGCCCGCGCTGACTCGGCGCCAGACTCTTCGACCTCCCCGGAGTGCACTCCTATGACGATCAATTCCGCTGCCCCAGCCCCTCAGGGACCGGCCCCTGCCGGCGCCGCGGGCACCGACCATCAGCTCCCTCGGGCCTCGATCGTGGTCGCGGCCCTCTCGACCGTCGTCGAGTGGTACGACTTCACGCTGTACCTGGTCATGGCGACCGTGCTCTCCCGCGTATTCTTCGGCGACGGACCGCACGCGATCCTCACCACGCTCGCTGTCTTCGCGGTCGCCTATGTGATGCGCCCGGTCGGGGCGCTCGTATTCGGCCACCTCGGCGACCGCTTCGGACGCCGCCCCGTGCTGCTCGGGTCGATGACCGTGATGACCGTCGCGATGCTTGCGACCGCGCTGCTGCCCACCCAGTCGCAGGTGGGGTCCATCGCCGGCGTCCTGCTGCTGGTGTTGCGGTGCGTCATGGGGTTCTCCGTGGGCGGGGAATACACCGGGGTGATGACCTATCTGGTCGAGGGTGCGGCGCCGGCTCGTCGCGGGCTGGTGGCGTCACTGGCCGCCGGGGCGAGCGAGATCGGTGGTCTGCTCGCGGCGGGAGTCTCGGCGCTGACCGTTCTCCTCGTCGGCGGTGACGCACTGGAGGAGTGGGGCTGGCGCATCCCGTTCCTGGTCGGCGCGGTCCTCGCCGCCGGCACCCTGGCCGCCCGCTCGATCATGCAGGAGTCCCCGGCGTTCGAGCGATTGCGGCAATCCGGGTCGGTGCCCGCCCGCCCGCTCGGATCGATTCTGCGATCCCATCGGCCCGCCCTGTATCGGACGTTCGCGATCTCGGCGGTGGCGTCGGTGACCTATTACATCGGCATCACCTACGTACCCGTCTATCTGACTTCGGTGAGCGGCTACGACGAACGGTGGTCGCTGGGGCTGACGACGATCGCATCGGTGGCCGTCGTCATGGTCACCCCGGTCGCCGGGGCACTGTCCGACCGGTTCGGGCGACGACCGACGCTCATCGTTCTCGGTGTCCTCGCGGTGGCGTTGCCGTTGAGCCTGTTCGGATTCATGGCACACGGCTCGCTTGGCCGCGTGCTGACCGGTGCCGTGATCCTGGCGTGCATCGCGGGCGGGCTGAGTGCGGTCGGGGCCGCCGCCACCCCGGAGCAGCTACCGGTGGAAGGTCGGTTGTCCGGCCTGGCCGTCGGTACAGTCGCGACCACCATCTTCGGTGGCCTCACTCCCTACGGCGCCCAAGCGCTGATCCAGGTCAGCGGTTCGGCGATCGTCCCGGGCGCCATTGTCACCGCCGTCGCGCTGGTAGTGCTGCCCGTCCTGTGGCGGATGCCCGAGACCGCCCCCAGAGCGCCCGCACATGCCAGCGACGACTCGCACATCAACTGCGTTGGAGGCGGTAACCACGTCGCCGGGAATGGCATCTAGAGCGACATCGTGTGGCCGAAGAGGATGGAACATCACCGCGGACAGCGACCCTTTGTTTCGGGCTCGCACACGTCCTCGATAGTCGCCCCACGACCTTCCGTATGGCCAATGGCAGCCGAGTAGCAATCGCATGAGCGGTCGCAGCGCAACCCGCGGTGCTCCTGACCTAATACGGGTAAGTCAGAGCGAGGAAGGACTCCGGGATGGACGGCCATTCGGGACGCCACCGGCCGTGGCGTTGATCCTCGGCGATCTCGGTGAGCAGACCGGTGACGGGTTCGCCGCCGTCGGCAAGCAGTCGGGGCAGGCCGTACTCGGCGCAGGTCGCGGCAGTGGGAACGAGGACTTGTTTCGCGTCCGTGATCCTGCCCGCGGTGGCCAGGCACCGGGCGTACAGCATCCTGGCTTCGAGGAGGGCCCGCGGCCGCCGGGCGGTGTCGAGTGTCCGCACTACGGCCTTCACCCGGCTACAGGCATCGTCGTAGGAGTGGGCGATCAGGAGCAGCCGGATCTGGGAGTCCTCGTCGATTTCGGAGATTCGTGTGCTGACACCGGTCGGTTGGTGTTCTGGTATCGATTGATTTGTCCGAGTCTGGAATTCGGTTCCCGGTTCCCATCCGCAGCGGATCCGCTCGTTGTCGATCCGCGCCGCCAGCCGCGGCAGTGACAACTTCCGGGCGGTGTCCGCGCCCTCGTCCAACCGCTGCGCGGCCGCGGTCATGTCCCCGCGCAGGGCCTTGATCCGGGCCCCGGTGCCGTAGCTGGCGAGCATGAAATCCACGACGCCGCCCTCGGCGCCGAGGCGGTAACTGGCATCGAGCAGCCGTTCGGCCTCATCGATCGTGCCTTGCTGATACAGCAGGTCGCCGAGCAGGGCGCCGGACAGCTGTGCCGCGTACGAGTGGACGCCGACGGAGCCGACGGCGAGGTCCCAGGCGGCCCGGAAGTGTTCCTCGGCGGAGGTGATGTCGAGAAGTTCGTTGGCGGCGATACCGGCGAAACAGTGCCCGATCATCCCGAAATGCGGGCCGCGGGTCTGCTGGTGGTAGGGCCGCGCCCAGTCCTGCCGGCGACGGGCGGCGTCGAAGTCGAATGCGCAGATGTCGGTGAAGGAGGTGATGTCGGCTGCTGCGGCGACGACGAAGGGCGGCAGGGTGTCCGGTCGTTTCAGACATTCGCGGACCTGCTCGCCGGCCTCGGCGATGGCATCGGCGTGGCAACGGCCGACGTCGGCAATGACCGCCGCCTCCACTCGCAGATCGATAGCCTGTGCCTCGGTCAGGGTGTGCTCGTCGAGGGCGGCCTCGACCCGCGCCAGGGCGGCGTGCATCGGCTCGAGTCGGTGCAGCAGGACGTTGGCCCACGCCACGATCAGCTGGAGCCGGGCCCGGTTGTGTGCGAGCGGTGGGGGCAGTTTCGCGACCAGAGCGAGAACCGTGCCCATCTTCGAGCTTTCGATCAGGCTCATCGCGTGTGCTTCGATCAGGTCCACGGCACGGTCGTCATCGCCGGCGGCCAAGGCGTGATCGACGGCCTCCCGGAGCAGGTGGTGGTCGGCGAACCAATCCGACGCTCGCCGGTGCAACCGTGTGAGCTGCTCGGGTGCGTCGCGTTCGAGCCGGCGTCGGAGAAACTCGGCGAACAGGTGGTGATAGCGGAACCACTCCCGGTCGTCGTCGAGGCTGCGCAGGAACAGATCCCGCTCCTCGACCTCCTCGAGCAGGGCCTGTCCGCGGGGTGTGTCTGCAAGTGCCCCCGCGAGACCGCCGCAGATTCGTTCCGGAATCGAGGTGGCCATCAGGAAGTCGAGAAGTTCGGGTTCGAGTGCGCTCAGCACATTCTCGGCCAGGAACTCGCCGATTCCGTGATGGCGGCCGGATAGGTGCGCGATCAATTCTGCTGCATCGGAGCGGCCGCGCAGCGACAGGGACGCCAGCTGCAGAGCGGCGACCCAGCCGTCGGTGGAGTGGGTCAGCGCGGCGAGTTCGGATTCGGCCAGCGCGAGTCCGTTCACGTCGACGAGAAGACGGGTGGATTCGTCGAGGTCGAACCGCAGGTCCGCGGCGGTGATCTCGACCAGTTCGTCGCGTACCTTCATTCGGCCGAGCGGCAGTCCGGACCGGGTGCGGCTGGTGACGATGAGCTGAAGGTGGTGGCAGCCGTTGTCGAGCAGATAGCCCAGGGCGGCGACGGTCGCGGGATCGGTGGCCCGGTGCCAGTCGTCGATCACGACCGCCACCGGCATCCCCCGGTCGTGAACCTCGTTGACCAGTGAGGTCAGCACGTACCGGTCGGCGTCGGCGCCGCGGTCCTCGAGTACCTGTCCGAGATCGTGGCCCAGGGTTGGCTCCGCACGCCGGATCGCCTCGATCAGATGGGCGAGGAACCACACGAGGTTGTTGTCGTCGTTGTCGAGGGAAAGCCACGCCACCACCGTGCCTCCGGCGACGAGCACCTCGCGCCACTGGGCAGCGAGGGTGGACTTGCCGTACCCGGCGGGCGCGTGAATGAGCACCAACCGGCGCCGCCGCGCGGCCCGCAGAGCTTCGAGCAACCGTGCCCGGCGCACCAGGGCCTTCGGCGCGGTGGGTGGCCGAAACTTCGTCGCGGGAGTCGGCGGCGCCCGTCGCGTCCGTCGCGTGCCGGTGGGGGTCTCGGCCGGCACGGCCACCGATTCCGCCGCGCCGGGACCGCGTAGCGGTGGGGCCTCCTCGGCGAGCGCTCCCGCCCGGGTCTGAGCGGCGCGCAGCTCGTCCCCGAACTCCGCCGCAGTGCGTGGGCGAGCCGTCGGTTCGGCGGCCATGGCGTGCCCGATCACCGCGGTCACCGCATCGGGAATGGCCGGATCCCGCAGATCCGGCACCGGCTCGGTGGTGATCCGGACGAACTGGGCGACGAGCTGTTCGCCGCTGCGGCGTTCGAACGCGGCGTGCCCGGTCAGTGCGCAGAACAAGCTCGCGCCCAAGCTGTAGATGTCCGATGCCGGGGTCGGGCTCTGCCCGGCGAGGACCTCGGGGGCGGTGAATGCGGGGGAACCGGTGATCACACCGGTCCTGGTTTCGAAGCCCCCGGTAATCCGGGCGATCCCGAAATCGGCCAACTGCGGGTCGCCGTACTCGGTCAGCAAGATGTTCGCCGGTTTGACGTCGCGGTGCACGACCCCGGCCTGGTGAGCGGTCTCGAGCGCCCCGGCCAACGCGATCCCCAGATGCAGCGTATCGACCCAGCTCAGGGGGCCGGTGCGGCGGATCGTGGCGTCGAGCGAGCCGTGCCGGTGATACGGCATCACGAGGTACGGTCGGCCCGCCGGGGTGGCGCCGACCTGCAGAACGGTGACGATGTGGGGGTGCGCGGACAGTCGGCCCATCGCCCGCTGCTCGCGCAGGAACCGTTCCAGATCCTCGGACGCCGGGTCCGCGGCGAGCACCTTGATCGCGACCGTGCGGTCCAGATGCGGCTGACGGCATCGGTAGACGACCCCGAACCCGCCGCGCCCGATTTCGCGGAGATCGGCGAATCCGGCGGCTTCCAGCTCTGCGGTGATGTCCCCGGCGTTGTCATCCTGAGTGGCAAGCGGATCGAATTCGGCCATCGCACGCCCCATCCCGGTCGGCGTGATCACACTGTGCCAGGCTCGAGTCATCCCGCCGTCTGCGGGCAGTGATCCCAGAGTATCCCGCGACGGATACCAGCGGTACCGACCGGGCCGGCCTCCTACGCCGGAGTTCGAACCCCTCTGGTCTTCTCACCCCTTTCGGTGGAGCGGTGAGGGCCGCATAGTCTTTCGCGCTGACGGTGCGCCAGCGTTGACAGTGCACCACACTCGAAGGGGCTGCGACCACTCACCGCTCTGCGCGTGTTCTGTGTGAGGCTTCGCCAGGCCCCTACTCGGAGAGGAACTGGGAAACGAGCCTGCTGAACCGGACCGAATGCTCGATTTGCACCCAGTGCCCGCAGCGACCGAAGACGTGCAGTTGCGAGCGCTCGATCAGCTCGAGCAATCGAAGCGAATTCGACAGGGGGATCACCTGGTCGTCGCGGCCGTGCACGATAAGGGTCTCGTGATCGAGGGCGGCGATCCGATCTTCGTCGACGGCCATCTCGTCGACACCCTGCTGACGAGGAGCCGGGAACATTGCGCTGAACGCTTCCTGCACACCGGGACGCGTGGCGGCGGCGAGCCTGAGCTCGGCGAGTTCGTCGTTGACCAATGATCGGTCGTACGCGAAGACGTCGAGCAACTTCCGCATGGCAGGCAGCGACGGTTCGAAGCCCCATACCGCGTCGAGACCGGCGGTGATCTCGAAGGGCACTCCGACACTTCCCATGAGCACCAGCTTGTCGACCCGATCCGGGTGCTCGGTCGCGATGCGTAAAGCGAGCGAACCACCGAAGCTGTTACCGACGATGGAAACTCTCTCGAGCCCGAGGGCGTCGAGGAATCCGACGAGGTGGTCGGTCCACGTGGCGGAGTTGTACTCGACCCCGTCGGGGCGTTCGGTGTATCCGAACCCGAGGACGTCGGGAGCGATGACCCGGTAGTTCTTTGCAAGGACGGGGATCGTCGTTCGCCAGTTCGCCCACGCGGTGACGCCCGGTCCCGATCCGTGGATGAGCACGACGGGGGCACCCTCGCCCTCGTCGTGATAGTTCGTGGCGATACCGTTCACGTCGATGGTCTTTGCGATCTCCGGGCCGTGTTGAATCGATGTGGTCATCGTGTACTTCTACTTCCAGTGGGACGGTAGGTCATCTGAGCGGGATATGAAGGACCGTGCAAAAGGACTGATGGTCCGGGCGATGGGGTTACGTGACGACCGTGAGGAAGTCCTGGTCGAGTTCGCGGTGAGTGAAGTTGATGCCTCGCGCGGCCTGGTCCATCGTCCAGGTGATGGTGCGAAAATCCTTTCCGGTGCGGTAGCCGCCGGAGAAGACTTCGTTGCGGTTGCCCGCAGGGTCGAAGAAGTAGATGGTTTCGCCGCGGGTGATGCCGTGGCGAGCCGGTCCGAAGTCGATCGGTACGTCGTGCATCGAGAAGACGTCCCCCGCGTGCAGGAGGGCCGACCAATCCGCGATGTGATATGCGAAATGGTGAAGTTTTCCGTTCTCGCCCTGCACGAATGCGATGTCGTGAGGCTGTTCGCCGCAGAACATCCAGGAGGCGACGAGTTCGGTATTGTCTGCGCCGCCCACCAGCCGTTCCGCCGGCTGGAAGTCGAGCACGTCGGAGAAGAATCGTTCGAGTAGTGTCGGGTCCTCGGTGGTGATCAGTGTGTGATCGAGGCGGGGTACCCCGATGCCGCGGATCCCGTTGCGCGGCCACGGATCCGGATTCCAGAGTCCTGTGGCGGTGCCGACGTACTCGATGTCGCTGTAGAGTTCCAGGGTGTGCTCGGACGGCAGCGTGATGCGTAGTCCGTCCCCGACGGATTGGTTGTCGCCCTTACTCATCCGTTCGAACGATGCACCGAAGGCGCGGACGCGGTTTTCGATCTCGGCGAGTGAAGCCTCATCGGAGACTTTGTAGCCGAGCTTGACCAATCCGACGCCCCCTTCGGTGAGAACGACCGAGTGGTGGTCTGCTTCGTCCCAGGATTTGAGGTACACCGTGCCACCCTCTTCGTGGACGGCGTCCATGCCGAGGGTTTCGATGTAGTGATTCTTCGATTCCTCCAGGTCGGTCACGTTGATGTGGACGTAGCCCAGACGTAGAACGGACATGATGGATGTCTCCTATGAATTGGGTGGGTTGTGGGCGGGTGCGTCGGCGGGGTCGCATGGTGCCCGCCTGAGTCCGGGCACGACGTCCACGATGCGATCTCGTGGGCCGAGCTCGATGGTTGCATCCGATGTCGGTGTCGCTCTGCACGGCAGGCACTTCTGACTACTGACGGTGCTGTCGTGTCCGTCGATCACCGGGGTGCTGACGTGGGTGACGTAGACGATGTCCCCGTCGATCAGTGTCGCTCGGCAGGCGCCACATCCACCTCGTCTGCACTTGTAGCGAGTCCGGTACCCGTTTCGGCGCAAGGCGTCGACGATCGTCTCGTTCGCGTGAACACTGATGCGGATTCGGGCCGGTAGAACTGTGACCACATGATCATCGTCCGCGCTGACAGCACTGATCACGCAACCGTCGGAATTCTCCACGTCCTTCTCCTTTGCAGGTGCCCGTGTCGACGGGAAGGGTTCAGGAAATCCGGGGCGGTTACCGGCGACCGAAGTAGGACACGTCGTCGTTGCCGATGAGGTCCGGGACGGTCCAACCGTCGAGGTCGTACTCGCTCATGAACTGCTCTGCCAGGCCCTTCATGCCCGACACCACGCCGGTCGCCTGAGCGCCGAACAGCAACTCCGCCTTCACATTCTCGTGGTTGCCGGAGTAATTACGCTCGTACAGTTCGTGGCGTCCACCGAACTCGCTGCCGATCGAATCCCAGAGGGCTTTCATGACCTTCACGCGGTCGACGGCCGTGATGCCGTCCGAGCCGCGGACATACTTGTCCAGGTATGGGCGGATCTCCGCGGACTTGAAGTCGGCCGCGGAGGACGGCAGGTAGATCAGACCGGATGCGACGTCCTGTTCGATGATCTCCTTGATCCGCGGGTAGCCCTGCATCATGAACATCCGGTACGTCAGCCCGTATTCGAGCTTCGGGATGACGGTGTCGCCGATCCACTGTTCCGGATCGCGGGCCATCGA
>SEEV01000544.1 GCA_004211695.1 Rhodococcus sp. (in: high G+C Gram-positive bacteria) | reverse complement strand
GTGGCGGGACGGGCAGATGGCGCTGCGTTGGTGCGCCGCCGGGATGATCGAGGCCGGCAAGCAATTTCGCCGCGTGAACGGCTACCGGCACCTGCCGACACTCCGCGCCGCGCTCGAGGCCGAGACGGCCAAACCTGTCGGACCTGTGGTACACAATGATCAGGTGAACGCAGCCTGATGCTCATCGGGCCGCCACCGAAGTTCCACGGAACTCGGGACATCCTCGAGATGTCTTCTTTGCTGATATCGATGAAGTCATCGCAGATGCTTCGACAGCGAAACTTTCGCCACAAAGCCTGTCCTCCTTCAAAGAGGCACAAACTGCGGCAGCGTGGAAATCGACACCGAGCACTTAAATCATTTGCGAGAACGACAATGCGATTCCGGTTCCGGCGCAGGAAGCCATGTCCGCACGGGCAGGACGTACCATACGCCTCGCCTCCAGTCACTCACCCTTCCTCTCCCGACCTAACGACATTGCGCAAATAATCACGGACCACGCAAACCCAACTCCAGCAGGATTCACTTCCCCTGCACCCAAATCCTCACCGCAAGGGTGAAAGGCGATTGATCGCGACCCACCGCGGACGGAAAGGCGGCAGCTGAGGCGATCAACGGGGTTGCGCCGTCCGATACGCGACGCATGATCCGCACGCCCTCGTGCTGGCTCGTACCGACTGGGTGCGAGACGTTGCTGCGCGTGCCGATGACCGTCCACCAGGCCGTGGGGGAGTCCAGGGTGGTACTGACGATCCCTGGGTAGTTGTCGGCAACACATCTAACGTGGAGCTATGGAACTTGGACTGCACATCGCCGACTTCACCTTTCCCGACGGCCCGTCGACCCTCGCGCACGACTTGCGCCGCATTGCCGTGACCGCCGAGGATGTGGGTTTCACCAAGATCAGCGTCATGGATCATCTCTGGCAGATCGAACCGGTGGGACCCGTCGACACCGAGATGCTCGAGGCCTACACCACTCTCGGTTACCTCGCTGCCGTCACGAAGAAGATGGACTTGCTGGCCTGGGTCACCGCCACGGTGTACCGCGAGCCAGGCCTGCTCGCAAAGGCCGTGACCACGCTCGACGTCCTGTCCCAGGGTCGTGCGTACCTGGGAATCGGCGCCGCCTGGTACGAGGCCGAGAGTGTGGGACTCGGGCTCCACTTCCCGCCCACGGCCGAACGCTTCGAACGACTGGAGGAAACACTCCAGATCTGCCTGCAGATGTGGAGCGAGAACGACGGGCCGTTCGAGGGAAAGCACTACAAACTCGGCCGCACGATGAACGTGCCGCAGCCGCTACGCCGCCCACACCCGCCTATTCTGATCGGCGGTGCGGGTGAGAAGAAAACGCTTCGGATGGTCGCGCAGTACGCGCAGGCCTGCAACCTGTTCGGTGGACCGGAGGTCGCGCACAAGCTGGAGGTGTTGAAGGGCCACTGCGACGCACTCGGTACCGACTACGACGCCATCGAGAAGACCGTGATGTTCCCACTCGACCCGGGTGCGGGCGGACAGAACGTCGACAGCCTTCTGGGTCAGCTCGAGGATTTGTCGAAGCTGGGCATCACCCACGTTCACGGATGGGTGCCGCAGGTCGCGTCGATCACGCCCCTCGAGATCTTGGGCGAGCGCGTCGTTCCGGTGATCGCGGACTGGTGATTCGACCGCTCGGTCACTGAGCGAAAGTAGACCGGTGAAAAGTCGGGCCCCGAGGCCTGCACCGGCAAGCTGAAGCCAAATCGACAGTAGGCACCCGGTCGTGCGTGGGTGTCGGGGTGCACCCATTCGCTGTTGCTGCATGGACGCGCCGAGCCGGGATGTGAAGGACCGCATCGCAAGCGAAGCTGATCAACGGCGAGTTCGCGTGCGGGCTGACTTTCCGAGGCACCTACGCCCGGCGCCGTTCGCTGCCGCAACCTCCGCTACTTGCGGCCCGCGGCCCACTTCATGCCCCAGCCGTAGGTCTTGTCGAGGTCTGCTTGGCTACCTTCGACGTACTTCACCTCGCGCGTGACGGTGATGCCCTGTCCGGTGTTGTTCAGCATCGCGATGGCGCAGATGCGAGCGGAGCTGTTCGACGAGTCGAGTCGAACTTCCACCTCGGGCCCGCTGGTGGGGTAGAGGGTCACGACACCATCTACGGCGGCCCAGTTGGGTGCGCCGTCGTAGATCATCGCGAAGATGAGGATGCGCTTGAACATCTCCGGTCGGTCGAGATTGATACGCATGTTCTCGCCGCCGGTGACGGTGCCGGTGCGGTCGTCGGCGTCGAGCTTGATAAATGGCGGGTCCTGCAGCGAACCGAACGTGTTGCCGAGTGCCTGGACCACTCCCTTCGACCCGTCGGCGAGTTCGTAGAGGCAGCCGAGGTCCAGGTCGATGCCGCCGTTGCCGCCCGCGGCTGCCGCGAGCTTCGCGAAGAAGCCGGTCTTCTTCGGCTGCGGCGCCGCGTTCGTCGACCAGTTGAGGTTGACCCGCATCGCACCCTGCCGCTCACCTGACTTCGTGAGGCTGACCGACGGTGCTGCCTTCGACAAGGTCACTTTGCTCAGGTTGACCCCGCCCTGCGGTGCTGCAGGCGTGGGCGGGCGGCGGGTGTAGTCGATTGCCACAGGGGAGAACCTTCCGATTGACTGACCGGGTCGTGTCCGACCTTTGTCCGATTTGCACGGTTTCGGTCAAGAGTAGCCGCAGTCGTGCGCAACGCACTCCAGCCGACCACGGTCACCCTGAATCTCGCGCACCCCACTCGATCGCCGGGCAGGTGTCCATCACCATGGCGACGCCGGTCGCGGTCGTTCGCTGAAAGGCAGCCTCGTCGATGACGCCCAGTTGGAACCAGACGCCTTTCGCACCCACCTCGACGGCCTGGTCGGCGAACTCGCCGGCGGCCTCGGATTTACGGAAGACGTCGACGACGTCGATGGTGAATGGGACGTCCGCGAGCGTCGCGTAGCCCTGTTCGCCGAGCACGGTCGGCGCATCGGGATGGATGGGAACGATCCGTTTCCCTCGGCGCTGTAGCAACTCCGCAATGCGGTACGCCGTCCGGTCGGGGTTTCCGGACAGTCCGACGACTGCCCACGTCTCCCAATCGTCGAGCATCGACGAGACGGCCTTGGAGTCCTGCCACGAAGTGTTCACATCGCAAAACTACTACTCTCCGTGGACTTCAGCCGGGATCGCCGAGCTGAACTGAACTCTCCATGCGAAGGTATCGGCATGGTGATGCGTATCCCGAGAACCCGCGTTTGGTGAAGGGGTACGGCATCGTCTGCCTGGAGGTGAAGGGCGGCGAGATCTGGCACGACGGCACCGATTGGTACCAACAGCAGCGTAAAGGGCCGACGGTCATCAATCCGGTCCGGCAGGCACGTGACGCGCTCTATGCGTTGCGCAGCTATGTGGAGGCCGACCCACGCTGGAGCCACGGGCGGCTGCGATGCACCGCCGGTGGGGGAACCCAAGCGGACGAGCTCGCGCGGCTGCGGGCAGAGAACGCCCGGTTACGCGGTGCCGAGAAGGAATGGCAGCTCGAGCGTGAGATCCTGCGCCGGGCAGCCGCGT
>SEEV01000543.1 GCA_004211695.1 Rhodococcus sp. (in: high G+C Gram-positive bacteria) | reverse complement strand
GCAGCTTCAGGGTCCAGTTCTGCCCGTCCGCGCTCTCGAACGATTCGGCCAGGTAGGGCACGAACTTTTCGGTCTCGGTGTCGTAGCGCAGCAGGGTCCCGAAAACCGGCGAACAGCGCGTGTACGCCGCCGAACCGCAGATGGCCGGATCCATGGATTGGGTCTCCCCGGGCACCGCCCACGACAAGGTGCCGCCGCTCTTCGGTTCGCCCACAGGCTCGTCGGAACCCCCGGAGGGACCCGAGCAGCCCGCCAAGCTCGCCCCCGTCACCAGGACCGACGCGATCGCCACCATCACCCGCCGAGATTTCATTCCCTTGCTCCTGTGCTTGTCGAAGTCCAACTGATGCATAACGGTGCCTTCACTCTGAAGAGTCTTCGGCACCGACCCGAAATTGGGGTTTCGCCCTCTCGGGATTGTCCTGTTCACACGAGACTCTTCGTCAGAGCGTGCTTTTCGGTCGGCGGCCGACTCTCGGATTCGCGGAGCGGGAAATGGCAGGCCACGTAGCGACCCGGCACTGTCTCTCGAATCTCTGGCTCCTCGGTGGCACACACGTCCTGCGCCATCGGGCACCTGGTCCGGAAACGACATCCACTCGGTGGATCCAGCGGCGATGGTAAGTCGCCGGACAGCGCTGCCTCGATGACTGAGGCCTCGGGATCGGGCTCCGGAATCGATTGCGCCAATGCTCGGGTGTAAGGGTGCGCCGGAGAGGAGAAGAGCTCGTCCGAGCTGCCAATCTCGCAGATCTTGCCGAGATACATCACCACGATCCGGTCGCTCAGGTTCTTCACCACGGCCAGGTCGTGAGCGATGAACACCATCGTGAGCTGATACCGCTCCTTCATGTCGTGGAGCAGGTTCATGATCTGCGCCTGGACGGAGACATCGAGCGCAGATACGGGCTCGTCGCAGACCACGACTTCGGGATCGAGCACCATGGCTCGGGCGATGGAGATGCGCTGACACTGACCACCGGAAAACTCGTGTGGCCGACGATCCGAGGCGGTGATCGGATCCAGTCCGACCTGCTCGATCATCTTCTGTGTTCTCGTCTGGATCTCGGACTCGCTCAGACCGCCCTGTACGCGTAGGCCTTCGGCGATGATGTCCTTGACCTTGCGGAGCGGATTGAGAGACGATATCGGGTCCTGAAAGATCATCTGGAGCTTGCGCCGTTGGCGCCGTAGAGCAGGCCCCTCGAGCCCGGTAATGTCGAGGCCATCGAGCTCGACTGTTCCGGATGTCGGTGCGGGCAACTGCATGATGGCCTTCGCCACGCTCGATTTGCCGCAACCGGATTCGCCGACCAGACCGATCGTCTCGCCGCGGAGGGCGTCGAAGCTGACGTCGGACACTGCATGCACTCGCTGCCCACCGCGACCGGCGTACTCCACCACCAGGTTTCGGACGGTGAGAACCACCTCGCCCTGGTTGCGAAGATGCGCCGTTCCGCTCCCTGCCATCAGACCATCACCTCACGTGCAACCGGAGTACCTGCCGCGGTGACGCCTGCGGTGGCGTTTCGCTGATAGGCCGCGTCTCCTTCGAAGGTCCCCAGGGGAAAGAAGCAGGCCGCTGAGTGGGCGGGCTCGCCGGGGTCCACCCGCAGGATCGGTGTCTCCTGGAGGCAGCGGCCCTGGGCGGACGGACATCGGGCAGCAAAGCTGCATCCCGGAGGTGGATCGATGACCGTAGGCGGTCGTCCCGGTATGGACGGAAGCCTGGTGCGACTCGGGTGAGTGACCTTGGGGATGGCATCGATCAGCGCCCTCGTGTAGGGGTGTCGCATGTTCGCGAACAGTTGGCGCGTCGGGGCCTGCTCCACGACACGGCCGGCATACATCACCGCGATGGTGTCGGCACGGCCGGCCACCACGCCCAAATCGTGGGTGATGAGGATCATCGACATGCCCGACTTGTCCTGCAGACCCTGCAAGAGGTTGAGGATCTGGTGTTGCACGGTCACGTCGAGGGCGGTGGTCGGTTCATCCGCGATGAGGAGTTTCGGAGAGCACGCTATCGCCAGGGCGATGGTGACCCTCTGGCGCATACCTCCGGACAGGTTGTGGGGGTATTGGTCGAAACGCTTCTCGGGCTCCGGTATTCCGACAAGTGTAAGCAACCGAACGGCCTCCGCGCGGGCTTCCTGCTTGGTCAGATCCAAGTGGTATCGCAAGGTCTCGGTCACCTGATTTCCGATGGGAAGCACCGGCGTCAGGGAGGTCATCGGGTCCTGGAACACCATCGACAGGTCCACGCCCCAGAGATGCGGGTTGTCCTTCCGGTTCACCGTCGCCAGGTCGACACCGTTGAGCACGATGTGGCTACCGGGCAGGACGTGGGCGTTGGGGGCCAGGATCTTCATGATCGCTCGAGAGAGTACCGACTTGCCCGATCCGGATTCGCCGACGATACCGAGGGTCTCGCCACGACCTAGTTCGAGGTTCACCCCGTCAACGGCTCGGACGAGACCTTTCGGCGTCTGGAACCACACACGCAGGTCCCCGACCTTCAGCAAGGCTTTCGTTTCTGCATCCACCGACGGGACCTCCTGCGTGGGAGATTCAATTGCGTGACTCATATCGCGGATTCCTTTCCGACGCGGGACCGCGCCCAGTCACCGATCCTGTTGAAGGAGAAGACCGTGACGAAGAAGAACACCGCGGGAATCAGCACTAGATGAGGATGCTGGCTCAACGATTCCCGGCCGGCGGCGAGCATGCCACCCCAGCTGGGGGTCGGTGGAGGGACCCCCACACCGAGGAAGCTGAGTGACCCCTCGGCGATCACCAGTGTCGCCATCACGACCAGGGCCAAGGACATGATCGGCAACATGACGTTTGCGAGCAACTCGCGCGTGAGGATCCGGAACGGCGTCGCTCCCAATGCTTTCGCAGCAGTGACGAACTCCCGATCGGCGAAGGCCAGCGTGTTGGCTCGCGCCACCCGAGCGAAGTTCGGTATGCCGATCAACGCTAGTGATACCACCAGAGTGAGCAGGCCCGGCTCGAGCACGGTCACGATGGCGATCAGGAAGATGAGGGGTGGAAACGCCAACGTGAAGTTGACGAGCAACGAAATGGCCTTGTCGGTCTTTCCCCCGAAGTAGCCCGCGAGCATTCCCAGTACGACCCCGAGGACCATAGAGATGCTTGTGGCCCCGACCGCAACCGCCAACGAAACCCGGGCGCCGAAGATGATTCGTGACAACACATCCCGTCCGATCGAGTCGGTACCGAGCAAGTGGCCGTCGGTCCCGGGCGTCGCGCTGAAGACTCTGTGGGTAATTGCTCGGTGAGCTCGTTCATGACGTCTTTTCCTTCCTGACCCTCGGGTCGAGCAACGGGTAGGTCAGGTCGACCATCGCGTTGATGAAGAGGTACCCGACTGCGCACACGAGGACGACCGCCTGCACGACGACGTAGTCACGGGAGTGAATGCCGTTGATAGCCATGGTTCCCAGACCTGGGATGGAGAAGATCGCCTCGATCAGCACGGTGCCGCCGATCAGACGGCCGATCACGATCCCGGATACGGTGACCAGGGAGAAGGACGACTGCTTCAACGAGTGTCGCGCCAGGATGCGCCACGTCGGCAGGCCCCGCGCCCGAGCGGACAGGACATGGTCCTGCTGGAGGGTGGCCATCATGTCGCCCTTGAGTAGGCGTGTGAACAACACCATCTCGGAGGCCGCGAGCGTAAGCACGGGAAGGATCATTCTCGTGACGTGTTCGATCGGGTCCTCCGAGAAGGGCACCCATCCCAACGGCGGGACGAGATCCAGCGTTACCGCGAAGACGAAGACCAAGACGATACCCAGGACGAACGACGGCGTGGCCAACAACCCCGACGTGAGAATCGTGGTAACCCGGTCAACCAGTCCGCCCGGACGGTAGGCCGACCAGATCCCCAGGGGAACGGACACGGCCAGTGCGACAATTACTGCAAGCAAGGCGATCTCGAGCGAAATCGGCAACCGCTCGAACAGGATCTCCCCTACCGGGAGTCCGGTCTGGAAGGAGGTGCCGAAGTCGCCATGAAAGACACCCCCGACCCATTCGAGATATCGTTGGGGAAGCGGATCGTCGAGTCCGTACATCTCTTGTGCGGCCGCAATCTGCGCCGGAGTTGCATCCGGCGGAAGGATCGCGTCGATCGGATTGCCGGGAATCAATTCGAGCAGCAGGAATACAGCCGCCGACACCATGAACAAGAGCAACACGAACTGGAGTATCGAACCAGCTCGCCGCCTCAATCCCCACGTTTTCACTTCTCGACCATCTCTTCACATACCAATCTCTCGAGCCCCGCACAACGTTCTCCGGTCAAACCCCGTCGAAAGACACCCGCCTGGTGACGAAGCCCAACGGTGCGATGGTGGTTACGAGAAGTGCATAGGGGGTGAAATGGAACCAGTGGATGGCTGCCACGGCAGCGGGGACGATTCTCCGACAGGCCAGTCGCGGTCCGTTCGGTTCCGGTGGCCGAGAACTCCACATGCGCAGGTATTGACATCATTGTCCTCACGGATCACTCGGGGGTTCGAACGTGTGGGTTCTCCGCGAACCCCTCTCCGTCACCGTTCCCCTCAACGGAAGACATGCTCGATGTGATTAAGCTTCGCAGCTGAAGTTCTCCTGCGTCAAGAGCTGTCGAGAAAGAATTGTGATCCAGGTCATTCCTGTACCCGCTCGAACCGCATCACTGCTTCGCATCGAACGATTGCCGAACTTGACAGCAATAGCGCCCTTGTCAATTTTCCGGGGACGCCGACATCCTTCGTGGTCCCGTCGAGGTGGGGAACACGGCCCGCGCACACGGCTCAGGCGATCCGCGCCAGCGCGCAGACACGGCGCTGATCTGCCGACCGGAGCTTCGTCAGACCGCCAGGATTCCGGACCACCGCGTTCGGCAGAGTCATTGACATAATGAAGCAGTCATGCTTAATTTTTTGCACTGGCTTGCGATGGTTCCTGCGTCGGCCGACGTACGAAACCGAGCTCAGTGATCAGGACCGCTCGAATCAATGTCGGCATGGTCATGCGGGGCATGCCGATCTGCTGACCCAGGAGGGCACATGAGTACGACAACGATGACCTACCCGGACGTCACTATGGGCGTTCAGGCCACCCTCGCCGCCTACACACAGGCACTGGATGCCGGCCGGTTCGACGAGGTCGTTGCCACGTTCACCGCCGACGGTGTCTTCGAGATCCCGGATTTCGGCGTGTTCGCCCAAGGCGGTGACGCGATCCGCGGGTACTACGCCGCGTCCACCTCGGAGCTGTCCATGCGGCATGTCCTCGTCAATACACTGGTGACCGGCTGGAAGGACGACGAGGCCGAGACCAGCAGCGATCTTCTTGTCGTGCAGAAGGGCGACGCCGGCTGGACAGTCCTGATGGTCGGCCGGTACCGGGACGTACTGCATCACGTGGGCGGCTCGTGGTTGTTCCAGCGCCGTACGTTGACGTTCGCGAACTAGATTCCGCCGCGCTGACAAATGGACAGTGGGTCCATCCGGACGATGGAACCGCGACGAATGGCGCGTGGTGACGTGCAGGAGCCGTTTTTTCGTACACAGTGAGGAAGGTCGCGACCCGCACCTCGCCGGCCAACTCATCGGCCCATACCCGCGGCCTGCAGCCTGGTGAGGGCGTACCCCCACGCCCAATCGGCATCACGATCGAGAGATGTGAGGCAATGCACCTTTTTGACGGAGTCGACGAATTCGAGAAGGCAGTCGGCGCACACCTCGGATACAGCGAGTGGCACACCGTTACACAGGACCAGATCAATCTGTTCGCGGATGCAACCGGAGATCATCAGTGGATCCATGTCGACCCGG
>SEEV01000131.1 GCA_004211695.1 Rhodococcus sp. (in: high G+C Gram-positive bacteria) | reverse complement strand
AAGACGCGATCGAGCACGCACTGCACTGGTCATGCTTCCGACGCGAGCACCAAGCCGATGCCCGCAGACACCACTTCAGGCGCCGACTCAAGATCCAGGCATTAGCCCTGTAGTACTAGAGGGGCAGGGGACGGTTGTCGGCCACGCTTTTCATGACGAGGGTCGAGCTGAGGCGCCCGACGCCGGGAAGGGCGGCGAGAGATTCGTCGTAGAGCGTCTGGAAGCCGGGGAGGTCACGGGCGACGACTCGCAGGAGGTAGTCCGGGTCACCGAACAGTCGTTGAGCTTGCAGGACATGGGGAATCGCGGCGACGGCCTTTTCGAAGGCCTCGATGGTGTCGCGGTCGGCGGCGCGCATGGTCACGAAGACGAGCGCCTCGAAGGTGAGGCCCAGCGCGCGGGCGTCGAGCTGGGCGCGGTAACCGCTGATCGCGCCGGAGCTCTCCAACGCGCGTAACCGACGGTGACAGGGCGAGATGCTGAGTCGGACCCGATCGGCGAGTTCGGTGACGGAAAGCCGACCATCTCGTTGGAGCTCAGCAAGAATCTTCCTGTCCACGTTGTCCATGTGGAAGATTTTCCCCCAAATCCGCGCTGATAATGGAATCTTTGGCAACGTATTCTCCGTCGATCTTCCTAATCTCTCTATTGGGAACCGCCAGGCGTGCTGGTGTTCCGGGAGTGTGAAGGATGAGTGAGATTCATGGCGATCGGTACCGTTGCTGCGTTCTGGGCGGTGTCATTCCTGTTCGTTCTGACGCCGGGGGCGGATTGGGCGTACGCGATCGCGGCGGGACTGCGGCATCGCACCGTGGTGCCCGCGGTGGGTGGGCTGTTGACGGGTCATCTGATGATGACCGCGGTGGTGGCGGCCGGAGTCGCGGCGTTGGTGGCCCGGTCGCCGTTGGTAATGACCGCGTTGACGGCGGTCGGGGCGGCGTATCTGGTGTGGCTCGGGATCGCGACGCTCGTGAAGCCCTCGGTGTCGCCGCAGGCAGGGATGGAGCAGGCACCGGAATCGTGGATGCGGCAGGCGGTCAAGGGTGTGGGAATCAGTGGGCTGAACCCGAAGGTGTTTCTGCTGTTCTTGGCGCTGCTGCCGCAGTTCACCGACACGGGCGCGCGGTGGCCGCTCGCGGTGCAGATCGTGCTGTTGGGCGTGGTGCACACGGCAAGTTGTGCGGTGGTGTACACGGGGGTGGGGACAGGCGCGCGTCTGGTGCTGCGCGCACGGCCGGCCGCAGCACGGGTGGTGACCTGGATTTCCGGTGCCGCGATGATCGTGCTCGGTGTGGTCCTGTTGTTCGATCGGGTGATCGGATAGGAGCCGGCAACCAGCGGCAGTTCACGGGCAATGTGAACCTGCGGGCGCCTGCGCCGGCCACGCCCGCGGAAACGGCACCCTCATCGATCCCGGCGTGACCGGGGTGTGTTCGGCGGCGGCATGGAGTCGGCCACTCCGCACGACGACGCCGCCGCCGCGCACCATCGTGTCGACCAGTTCGGCGGCGAGCGACTCGGGCGTGAGGCGCAACAACCGTGCGGCGTCGGTAAGCCACGCGCGCGCGTGCAGGTAGGACTCGACCTCGTCGACAGGAATGCCGTCGCGAATCATCAACGCGAAAGCGAAGATTCGGTGGACGCCGTACCATACTGCTCCGTCCGGGTCGTCCACGAGACGTTGGGCCCGACGCCGTGCACTGGCCAATGCTGCGTCGGGGTCGGCAGGAATCGGGCCGTGCGCGGGTAGCAGCACTCGCGGCCGAAGGTCGGTCAGCCGGTCCAGCGACTGCAGGGCCACGACGGTCGCGTCGGGCCCGTCGAGGGCACTGTTGACCCAGCCGACGTCGTAGTCGGACAGTGCGTCCCCGACCACCAGTAGTCGCTCCTCCGGCTGCCACAACGCCAGGTGGCCGGGAGTGTGACCCGGGGTACGGACCACCTCCCAGTCGGCGTTGCCGAGCCGGAGCATCTGACCGTCGTCGAGAGGTTCGTCGACGGTGTACGGGGCGACCGGCTGGTCGAGGTACTCCGCGAGACAGCAGCCCGGGTCGCGTCGAGCGAGGGCGTCGGCGTCCGGGGCGCCGGCCGCAATGCCGGCGCCCCTCGCCTGCAGTAGCGCGTTGCCGCCGACGTGGTCGGCGTGCCAGTGCGTATTCACGACCCGAGTGAGGTTCTCGCTGTGCGCACGCACCCATTCCGCGGTCTGCTGCGCGTGTCCGACGAAGCCGCTGTCGACGAGCGCCGCTTCCCGCCCGTCGATCAGAAGCAGGTTGGCATCGGGAAATGGCCTCTGCCGCCAGATCGCCCAGGCCGGCAACCGCTCGTCGGTGCCGCTGTCCGCCCTGCTCACCACTCCGCGGGACGGCCCTTGAGCTGTTCCCAGTACCGACGGTGGGCGCGCCGGGACGGCTCGCTCGTCATGCCGGCGGCCAGTTCCTTCCGGTCGAGCGGGTCGGACAGGTCCGCGATGTCGCGCAGTGTGGGGGCCTGCAGTGCCCGCTTGGTGTAGGCGTAGTTCTCGATGCAGTCCTCGGGGGTCAGTTCGGCGATGGCGACGGCCCGGTCGAGCAGTTCCTCCGCCGGCACCAGTTCGGGCACGATGCCCATGGTGTGCGCCTCGGCCGAGGTGAAGATCTCGCCCTGCAGGCACGTGCGGGACGCCACCGGTTCTCCCCAGGCGTAGGCCAGCATCCGCAGATATACCGCGGGCATCGGGATTCCGATCGGCACCTCGTTGATCCCGAACCGGGCCCCGTCGGGGACAGCGACCCGGCGGTCACACACGGCGGCGGTGATGAGGCCGCCGGCGAAGGCGTGCCCGTTCACCGCGGCCACCGTCGGCCGCGGGTAGGTGAACAACCGCATGTTCGTCGCCCGGTAGTCCTGGAACCAGGACGCGACCGCCGCCTCGTCCCCGGCGAACAGCGGAAAGTGTTCTCCGAGATCGAGTCCGGCCGAGAATCGGGTGCCGGTGCCGGTCAGCACCGCCGGGGAGTGCGGGTGGTCGCGTTCGAGTCGGTCGAATGCGTCGTGCAGGTCGGCGAAGAACGCGCGATTCTGCGCGTTGACCGGATTGGTCGTCATCGTCACCACAGCGACGCGACCGCGCCGTTCGATTGTCCAGCTCATGCAATTTCCTCCGTGCAGTTCGACGTGAATGTTGTTCGAGTATAGGCGCGTTCGGGCCTACAGGCCGAGGATCCGGAGAGCTTGTTCACGCATCTCGACCTTGCGGACCTTCCCGCTGACGGTCATCGGGAACTGGTCGACGCAGTGCACGTAGCCGATCTCCCGCGGGTAGATGTTCTCCCCGCCGCGGATCACCATGTCCTTGATGCGCCCGGTGATGGCGACGAACCCGTCCTCGTCCATGACCGCGAGGTCGCCGCTGTGGATCCAGCCGCCGGCATCGATTGCCTCGGCGGTCTTGCCGGGTTCGTTCCAGTAACCGAGCATCACCGAGTAGCCCCGGACGCACAACTCGCCGGACCGTCCCCGTGGCACGGTCTCGCCGGTCGCCGGGTCGACGACCTTCACCTCCACGTGGGGGTGCGCCCGCCCCACGGTGGACACCCGCCGGTCCAGCGAGTCGTCGACCCAGGTCTGGGTGGAGGCCGGGGAGGTCTCGGTCATCCCGTAGGCGATCGCGACCTCCGGTGCCCACGCGGTGACCTGCTTCATGACCTCCACCGGGCACGGTGAACCCGCCATGGTGCCGGTGCGTACCGACGAGAGGTCGTAGGACTCGAAATCCGGAACGTTGAGCATGCCGATGAACATCGTCGGCACGGCGTATACCGAGGTGCACCGCTCCTGCGCACAGGCTGTCAGCGTGGCGACCGGGTCGAACGACGGTGACGGAATGACGACACAGGCGCCGTGCGTGCTCGCTCCGAGGTTGCCCATGACCATGCCGAAGCAGTGGTAAAACGGCACCGGCACACAGATCCGGTCCTGCTCGGTGTAGCCGAGCAGCTCGCCGACGAAGAACCCGTTGTTGAGGATGTTGCGATGCGAGAGAGTGACGCCCTTCGGGAACCCGGTGGTCCCCGACGTGTACTGAATGTTGATCGGGTCGTCCGGAGACAGGCTCGCCTGCACCTCGGTGAGCCGTTCCGATGAGGCCTGATCTCCGCGGATCAGCAGTGAAGCCCACTCGTCGCTGCCGAAAATTACCACCCGATCGAGCCCCGGGCACCGGGGCGAAACCTCCGCGACCATCGCCTCGTAGTCGGAGGTCCTGAAGGACGGGACTGCGAACATCAGCCGGATCCCCGACTGCTTGACCACGTATTCGAGCTCGTGGGAGCGGTATGCGGGATTGAGGTTGACCAGGATCGCCCCCACTTTCGCCGCTGCGTGCTGCACGATCACCCACTCCGCGCAGTTCGGCGCCCAGATCCCGATCCGATCGCCGGGAGCTATTCCGTCCTCGAGCAGCGCCGAGGCCACTGCATTCACGTCTGCACGCAGCGTGGTGTACGTCCACCGCTGCCCGGTGGGGACATCGACCACCGCCTCGCGGTCGGGAAACCGCGAAACGGTCCTGTCGAAGTTGTCGCCGATCGTCATCTCGAGCAACGGCCGCTCGGTCGGACCGATCGTATGACTCAGCCTGCTGTTCATGTGCGTTCCTCCATTCTCGAGGAGAAATGTGACCCGGGAAACGAACGAGCGGGACCCCCGAAGGTAGGTCCGGGGGCGGCGTACCCCCCTTGTGGGGTACGCCGTTGCCACGGTGTGACGGCACTCACTAGCCTCGTTATCAGATGTTCAGTTGGAGGCCGATGTGACCTTGTCTTTCGAATCAGATACGCCGATCGAACGGCGTATTCTCGCGCGCTCGCTGGAGACTCTCCGCAAGCACGCCGGAATGGACATGGTCTTCGGCGGGCCGGTGCATCACGGGGCAGCCGCGATGGAGATCACCGACCTGACCGGGGTCCGCACCCGCTCGGCGGTCAACCTCGTGGTTCGCAACGGTGAGGGACTCGGCGGCAAGGCCCTGATGCTCGCCCGCCCGGTCTCGGTGGCCGACTACATCTCGGCACAGGGCATCACACACGTCTACGACCACGCCGTGCGACCGGAGGCCATCGAGACCCTGGCCGCGCTACCGATCATCGTCGACCGCACACCCCGGATCCTGATCTACCTTGCGGCCCGCACCCATGTGCGCCTGGGTGACCGATGGTTCGACAGTTTCACCCCGCTGGTCCGGCGACTCGAGCGCGACATCGCGGTCGAGGACGAAGTCCGGCGGCGGCTGAGCCTCATGCGCACCACTGCCGATGTCGACAGGCCGGCCCTCAGTCGTGCCGACCTGCACGACATCGCTCAGGAACTGACGAACCTGGCCGGCCAGATCGACGACGAGATCCTGCGCGCCAAAGTGGAGGCCGTCGGGAGCCGGTTTGCACCCGTGCTGGGGTCCGCCGGATCCCAGGAACCGCCCACGCTACTCCGGCCCCGCGAGATCGACGTGCTCGAACACGTCGCACGCGGACTGAGCAACCGTGAGATCGCCGAGGCCCTCGGATTGCTGCCCAACATGGTCAAGTCCTACCTCAAGAGCGCCATGCGCAAACTGCACGCGAGCAACCGCGTGCAGGCAATCCTCGCCGCCCGCGAGCGCGGGCTTCTCCGCTGACCTCTCCCCGCCTGTGGCGTCGCGCCCCGGCGCGCCCTGTCCGCACCCACGAAAGTAGCTGCCCGGGAAGGTAACCCACTTTAGGGGGTGTCGCACCCGATGTAACGGCGCTCACACTGCTCGTCGTACCTCAGCCCTCCGCCAGCGGGCGGATGGGCCCATCGAGCAGGAGATCACGATGTCCCGAACCGTCGATCCGGTGACGAGCCCACCGACCACCCCGATGCGTCGCGTCGCCATTGCCAGCTGCACCGGCACCACCATCGAGTTCTACGACTTCTTCATCTACGGCACCGCGGCAGCACTGGTCTTCCCGAAGGTCTTCTTCCCTGCCCTCGGTCCGGCCGCCGGCACCGTCGCATCCTTCGCCACCTTCGCCGTCGCGTTCGTCGCCCGCCCCCTCGGAGCCGCGATCTTCGGCCACTTCGGCGATCGGATCGGCCGCAAGAAGACCCTGGTCAGCACACTGCTGCTGATGGGTATCAGCACCGTGCTCATCGGACTGCTCCCCGGTGCCGCCACGATCGGCGTGGCCGCACCGCTCGCGCTGATCGCACTGCGGATCGCACAAGGCCTCGCTGTCGGTGGTGAATGGGCCGGGGCAACCCTGCTGGCCACCGAATATGCCCCCACCGGCAAACGGGGGCTATACGCGGTGTTCCCACAGCTGGGACCGTCACTCGCCTTCGCGCTGTCCAACGGCACCTTCCTGGTGGTCAACCTCTTCGTCGGCGAGACCTCCCAGGCGTTCCTCGACTATGGCTGGCGGATCCCCTTCATCGCCAGCGCCCTCCTCGTGCTGATCGGCCTCTACGTCCGGCTGAAGGTCGAGGAGACACCGATGTTCGCCCGGCAGGCGACCCGGACCCGCCGCGCAGGCGCAGGCCCGCTCCTCGGCGTCTTCAAGAACCAGCCCCGTGAGTTGCTTCTCGCCGCCGGATCCTTGGCGATGATGTTCGCGTTCTTCTACATCGGCACGGCGTACCTCACCTCGTACGGCACCGCCACCCTCGGTCTGAGTCGCACCACAGTGCTTTCCCTCGGCCTGATCGCCGCCGCCGTCTTCTGTGCCGCGATCACTCTGTCCGCCATCTACTCCGACCGAATCGGCCGCCGCAAGATGGTTCTTGCCTCCTGCATCGTGGCCGTCCCCGGTGGGCTTGTGCTCTTCCCCCTTCTCGACACCGGATCCCCAGTGGCCTTCCTCGCCGGCCTGGCCCTCGCCCTGGTCATCATGGGCGTCTCCTACGGGCCCGCGGGCGCTCTGCTGCCGGAGATGTTCCACACCGAATACCGTTACACCGGCGCCGGGATGGCCTACGCCATCGCCGGTGTCATCGGCGGCGGCACCGCACCCATGCTGGCCGCGGAACTGACCTCCCGCCACGGCAGCACCGCGGTCGGGTGGATGCTCGCCGGCTTCGGCCTCCTCAGCTTCGCTTGCGCCCTCGCCCTGCCCGAAACCCGGCACCGGGACATGGAGGGCAAGGGAACCGGCGACACCGGTCTGGCGTGTTCGGACGTCGCCTCGGCAGTTCGAGAGACGAGATGATGACCAATACGATTGACGCCTGGATGCAGCACCCGACCCAGCGATGGCTCGACACGCCTTTCCTGGACTCGCTGCGACGCTGGTCGAAGGGATCCATTCCACAGGCCGAACCACCGCTGTCGTGGACCCTCGACCGCATGGACGAAGCCGGTGTCGAGATGGGCCTCATCAGCGCCTGGCACTGCCCCACCGGACCGCTGATCGGCAACGAGGAGGTCGGCGACATCGTCAAACGCCACCCGGACCGGTTCGTCATGGTCGCGTCCGTCGACCTCCATCGGCCGATGCAGGCAGTGCGAGAATTACGTTGGTGCGTCGAGGAATACGGCGCGTGCGCACTGCGGGTCCTGCCGTGGCTGTGGGATCTGCCTCCCGATGACCGCCGGTACTACCCGCTGTACGCAGCATGCTGCGATCTCGACATCGCCTTCTGCACCCAGATCGGCCACACCGGCACCCTGTGTCCCTCCGAACCCGGTCGTCCGATCCCGTACCTCGACCATGTGGCTCTCGAGTTCCCCGAACTGCGGATCATCGCCGGCCACATCGGTGTGCCCTGGACGGGCGAGGCCATTTCCCTGGCCACGAAATACCCGAATGTCTACATCGACACCTCCGCGTACAAGGTGTCGCGCTATCCGGCCGAGATCGTCGATTATCTCCGCGGGCACGGCAGACACAAGGTGTTGTTCGGCTCCAACCACCCCGCCTGGCCGGCACCCGACTGCTTGTCCGGGCTCGACAAACTCGAACTCGACGAGCACACCCGCGCGGCGTTCCTGCGCGAGAACGCGATCCGCGCATTCAAGCTCCCGGTCTGACCGCAGCCGGATCGGGACGTCATCGCCAGTGTGGAATCGCCACCGGCGCGGCCTCGTCGCCGCGCTGGTGCGCGGTGCGTCATCGGTGACAGATGTCCGCTTCGGGTGATCCGATCGACGGGGAGAAGTCGTGGACGGAATGGTCGGCGTTCGTGGTGTGCGCGGCAGGCGGACGGCCTGGATTGCCGTGGTCGCGACGTTCCTGAGCGTGGGGGCCTGGGGTCAGTCGGGCAGCGACAACGCCGTCGACGACGCTCCGCCGGGAAGTCCCACGGTCACCGCCACGGTGGGGTGAACACCCCGGGCAACGAGGCCACCGGCCGAATGGACGCGGCCGCCGCGTCCATCCCCCTGGGCCGCGTCGCGCAACCGGACGAAATCGCGTGCTGGGTATCGATTCTCGGGAGCGCGGACGCCGCCTTCATGACCGGTGAGACGGTCGTGCTGTCCGGGGGCGACGTCCTGCGCTGACCCTGATCAACGGTGCGGGAACGGTTCCCTACCCGGGTCCGTGTCAGTCCGCGGTCTCGATGACCGTGACGGTGCCGGTGGTGCCGTCGACCTCGACGAGTGCGCCGTCGGGGATCTTCTTCGTGGCATCGGTGGCGGACACGATGCAGGGGATGCCGATTTCACGACTGACGATGGCGGCGTGGGAGAACGGTGCGCCGACGTCGACGACCACTGCGGAGGCCGCGACGAACAGTGGCGTCCAGGAGGGGTCGGTGATCGGGGCGATGAGGATCTCCCCGGGTTCGAGCGCCGACGGATCGTCGGGGGTGGTCAGCACGCGGGCGCGCCCGCGTGCGGTGCCGGTGCAGCCGGACACTCCGACGATCGACTCCCCCACTGTCAGGGCGACTCCGGCGCCACCGTCGCGGCGATCCCAGTTCTCCAGTGCCGGAACTTCCTCCGACACCACGAACGGCGGCTTGACGTCGAACAGTTCGAGGTAGCTCTTCTCCCGCTCGCGCACGATGTCGGTGAACGCGGCGGGATCGGTCAGGTAGTCGTCGAGTTCGTCGGCGAAGAGCATGAAAATCTGCTCGACGCTGTCCAGCGCCCCGGCTTCCACGCCGCGTCGTCCGAGTTCGCGAGCGGGCAAACGGATTTCGTGGATCACCATGGCAGCGGTGGTGCGCCCGCGTTCGCGGCCGCGCAGCCAGAGGGCTGCGGCACCGAGGGTCGCCTCGAACTGGGCGGAGGTTTCCGGGTCTTCGGCCAGGAGTTCCCGAATGGCCGCCGCGGCGGCTTCGCGTTCCCGGGCGCGGGTGACGCTCTTGCCGTCCGGGGCCTCGTCGTCACCGACCTGGCGCATCCGGTCGATGGTGGCCAGGGCCAGTTCGGGTTTCACTCCCCACGTCTGGGCGCGGATCTCCCACTCGGCGGGGCCGCGGAAGTCCCAGTCGGCGAGGAACGCATCGAGTTCCTGCAGGAAGGAGCCGACGGTGGGATCCGTGCTCGCCGACAGCCGCCCGTACAGATCGGTGGTGCCGTCGTCGAAGAGGGCGGCCACGGCGGGCGCCTGGGCCGAGCGGCTGAGGGTCCACATCCGCTTGGAGGGGCCGGTGGAGTCGACGTCACCGATGCCGCCGACGAGAGCCAACGCCAGTTCGGGTCTGCCGACGGCGGCGGCGATCTGAGCCACGGCGCCCAGCCCCACACCTGACTTCAGGCTCGCCTCGATGTGGCGCTTGAAGAGCGGCCGCAGGATGTAGTCGAAGGACGTGATGCGCTCGCGCAGTTGCTGATCGGTCAACGTGGTCATGTCGGGTCGGTCGGCTCGGATGCGCGTCACGTCGCGGCGGTCGGCGTCGTACTCCGTCAGCTCGGTGGCACCGATGACCTCCTCGACCAGCCAGGCGCCGGCGCGGGCTTCGAACTCGGGGTTCTCGTCGAAGTCGCGCTTCTCGCTCTCGTAGCTGGGGATGCCGGGCATGTCGCCGAAGTACTGCAGGTCGACCGCCTCGGGGGACATCCCCGGAACTCGTACGCCGAAGAGCCGCATCAGCGACATGTTGATGTACAGGTAGCTGCCGAAGGCGGGGAGGATGTTCTTCTCGACGGTGGCGTCGTAGAGGTCGTGGTCCCAGACCTTGCAGGCGACGAAGGCGTCACGCCAGCCCGGCTCGAGATTGTGCTGGAATCCCGCGGAGGCGTTCAGCGGGCTGATCGGATCGGGAAAGATCTCCCCGACGTTCGCTCGGGAATACAGGGGAAACACCTTCGACACTGTGTCGTTGATGGGCCACTCAGCCATTCGATGCCTTCTTTCAGGACAGGAGTGTGCAAGACCGGCCTGCGCCGGGAGCGATGTCGACCGCCGCTTCGTTTAGCGACCGTAAGTTCACATTCTTATGTGAGTGGCGTCACTCTGTCAAGGATGTTGTGGGTCTCGTAGTGCGGAAAATGTGGGCGAACCGCCGCTCCCCTGGACAGAAGTGTGAATGATAAGTCACAATCGTCGGATACTTGGTTCGCTGGCGTCTGATTGCGGAGGTCGGCCGGGAAGGAGAGCGCTCGCATGCGCATTTTGGTGACCAACGACGACGGGATCGACGCACCCGGCATTCACGCAGTCGCGACGGCTCTACTTGCCGAGGGCTACGACATCAGGATCGCGGCGCCGGCCGCCGAGTGCAGCGGCAGCGGTTCGTCGCTCGGCACCCTCGAGCACGGTGCGGCCGTCGCGTACGAACAGCGCCGGTTCGAGCACCTGCCCGGTGTGGAGGCGATCAGCTTCGACGCCCCGCCCGCCTTCGCCGTGTTCTCCGCGTGCGCGGGGGTCTTCGGGCCTCCTCCCGACCTCGTCGTCAGCGGCATCAACCCCGGCCACAACACCGGCCGTATGGTGTTGAACTCGAGCACGGTGGCGGCGGCACTGACCGCCTCCACGCTGGGTGTGCGCGGGCTGGCCGTCAGTTGCGGGTTTCCGCCGGAGCACCGTTTCGACACCGCGAGCAAGGTCGCCGTCGACGTCACCCGGTGGATGGTCGCGCACAGCGCTCCGCGGACGGTACTGAACGTCAACGTTCCGGATGTCGATCTCGGCGCCCTCGCGGGTGCACGCATGGCGCCACTGGCCGCGCGCGGATTGCTCGGGCTGACGTTCGAGAAGACCCCCGACACCGTGCGGCTGCTGCGCTACGCCAACACCGAACGCCTCGGCAGCGGCACCGACTCGGCGTTGGTCCGCGACGGTTTCGTGGCGATCAGCGCACTGCAGGCCGTCGTCGGCGCAACCGAAGGCCTCGATGTCGCTGCATACATCGAGGCACACCTACCGCTCCCGGCTTCCGCCGCCGAGTGACGCGCGACGATTGTCGAGAGCCTCCCGAACGGCGACAATGAGACATTGTCATGAACATCGCCGCGGGTAACAGGGGTGTCGAGCGTGGAGCAACCAACGAAGCGATACCGCGTGCGCAGGACCGGCGAACGCGCGTCTCTCGCCATCTTGTCGGTCATCTCGGTAGGAGTCTTGCTGGCGGTCGGGTGTGGACAACAATCCGCGCAGCCCGATGCCGAATCGCAGCAGGACGTGACGACATCCGGGACGAACCTGTTGCCGGAGCACGTTCTCGTCGCGTCGGACGTGGTGCAGAACTACTTCCCCGAGGTGGATCACCAGACCACGACGGGTGAAAACGCCAATGCTCCCGGCGCGCCCGAAGCGACGAGAATGGTGATCTACGAAGGGGGTGAGGGTAGAAAGGTAACTATTTCGGTCGATCAATATCCCAGCCCCGACGCGGCCTCGACCGCATTCGAGCAAGCGATCGACACAAGCGAAGTCGTCCAGGGTTTCGCACCGCTACCAGCTCCACCCAATGTCGGCGACAAATCATTCGCCGGCATGGTGACTCAGGGAGCTGACACGCACATAGGATACGGCGCCCTCGCAGGCGAGTACATCGTCGGCGTAACCTCGGCCGGCTACCCGGCCACACCCGAGAACAGTGCAAAACTGACCGATCTCACTCGCGAGGCGGTCGCCAAAGTCGAACCGGCATAGGGTAAACAAAATTTGATGGTCGAACTCAGCATGGCTGAACTGCGCGAGATCACGGCCTATGCCGTGGCCTGCGCGGAGCCCGCATTGGCGATCTTCGAGCGCGACTGTCCGGATGATCCGCGCCCACGGGCCGTGCTCGACGAGGCACGCAGGTTCGCCGCTGGGGGCAACCGGACGAAGGTGCTGCGTGTGACCGCCTTGGCGGCGCACAGGTCGGCCCGGACAGCTGGAGAGATGGAATGTGAAGCCGCGGTCGACGCGGCGCGCGCTGCCGGCCACGCGGGAGGAGCTGCGTACCTGCACCCGCTGGCGAAGGCGCACCAGGTCAAGCACATCCTCGGATCGGCCGCCCACGCGGCTCGCGCTATCGAACTCGATGTCGGCGACGACCGTTCCGTCGGCGCCGACTATCTCGCGAGGGCAAGGGGTCTGGCCGGCCCCGTCGTGGTGAGTGTTCTGGCGCGTTACCCCACCGCCCCGGGTGGTGGCGGCCGTGTGGCAGAGCTGATGCGGAGTCTGGACGCATCGTTGAGGCACATGGCGACCGATCGTTGAATTCAGTTCCGCTCTGGTGCAAGATCGTTCGCTACCAGCGCGAGAATGTCGTTCGCGTGACTGAGAGCGATGAAATGACCACCGCCACTGATCGCGTGCCAGACAGCTCCCGGGGTCTTGTCCGCCACTGTCTTGTTGATGACCTCGGGCACCAGCGTGTCAGCGCTACCCTGCCAGAAATGAACCGGACGCTTCACTTCGGTCATGTCGAACGGCCACGCCTTGTAGAGCATCGTGGCGTCGACGACGAGTCCGTCCGCGCCATGCCGAAAACACTCTCGCGCTGCCCCGAGAAACACCTCGAGGACCTTCTCGTCGGCCAGCACCTCCTGATCCGCGGGGCACACCGACTGCGTGATCGCCTTCGCGTAGCGATCCTCGAAGTGCTTGGCGCTCATGCCGAGAATCTCGTACATGAGCGTGAAGCCAGGGTGGAAGTGAAGCGCCAGGCGACCGCCCAGCGCGTCCACGCTACTGAGATACTCCGCGGCCCAGTTCGATCCGAACGTTCCGTAGTTGCCACCGGCGATGCACACGACGTTGGCGAGGCGCGCGGGATCGAGATACGCGGCGGCGGCCAGAGCCCAAGGTCCGCCCTCCGACCAGCCGGTTACCGCGAATCGGTGTGCGCCGAAGGAGTCGGCCAGCAGCAGAAGATCTTCGGTCCAGCTCTCGAAGGTGCGGCCCGGCTGACGATCGGACCCGCCTATCCCCGGCCGATCCGCGCAGACGAATCGCAATCCATGTGCCTTGGCAGAAGCATCGAACAGCTCGGCCTCCAGCCTGCTCGAGGGTCCCCCGTGGTTGTGTAATACGAGGGGTCCGCCCGGGTCGCCGGATTCGAGATAAGTGACGGTCCGGTTCCCGACCCGAATGCTTCCCTCACGTGTCACGTGGACTCCTCACAGTCTCGGCCGAACGTTCGCCACATTCACCACACCAGGGTTTCGCCGCGCACGCGAACACTTCCGAAGAACCGCCTGTCGATATCCGTGCCGTCGCGGTTGTATCCGTTCATGAGTTCCGCCAGTTCGTCGGCCAGCGCTCGAAGTGCTGGGCTGACGGTCTCGATGCCGCCTTCCGATACCCATCCCCAATCCGGAGGGACGCCGTCGATGGTGATGACGATGCCGGCATCGTGTGGCGTCTCGACCGCGTAGGTGATTCCAGGAGGTGCGTCGCCGATCGGATCGGACACCGCGAGCTGTCCGGGCGGAGTTGGCGTGGAGAACACCACTCGCAAGAGCGCGATGTCGTCGCGGATCATGTCCGCGATGCGCGACAGACCCGCATGTCGGCCGACGCGATCGTGCCTCGCGCCATAGGTACGGTCACCGGAGTCGTACCGGATTCGTGACTTGCCGAGGATCCGGTCGAGCATCCTCTGCGCCGCTGCGCGTTCGCTGTCGCCGGTGCGAGGATGCTCGATCAGAGTGCGCAGGCGTGTGATTCGAAGGCTTGCGTTGCCGGCCACACACGCAGGGTATCGCGCCCGCCCTTCATTCGGCGCCCATGTCACCTGCTTCATGGCGTGCTGTCCCCGGACAACGACCGCACGTCGGCGATGTCGTACTCCGCTACCGAGGCCGAAAGCATTGCAGCCCTTTGCTCGTCACTGGGACCGCTGCTGCGGAAAGTGTCGACCGCCGCTTGCGACTCCCAGCGCTCGAAGATGTTGATGCGGCGGGGATCGATCAGGTCGGCGGTGATGGCGAAGTCGAGGCAGCCGGGTGCCCGGCGAGCCTGTTCGACGACGCTCACGCAGCCCGCGAGGTAGGGCTGGCGCTGCTGCGGTTCGACCGTGATGTGTCCGGCGACGATGACCATGGTGCGCTCCTCCGTGTCGAGCCCGCTCTCATCCCGTATAGACGGCACGAGCGCGCGAAACTCATCGGTTGTCGCTCATATCGCCAACTGGTAATATGACGGCATGAGCGCCTACGCCGCCCTGGCCGAGCCGCACCGCAGGCAGATTCTCGACCTGCTGCGTGATGGTGAGCGGCCCGCCGGAGACCTGGTGAAGCGCATCGCGCTGAGCCAGCCCGGCGTGTCCAAACACCTCAAGGTGCTACGCGAGGCGGGGCTGGTCGTGGTGCGCGCGGACGGCAAGCAGCGTCTGTACGCGCTGAGCCCGGAACCCCTTGCCGAGGTCGACCGGTGGCTGGAGCCCTACCGCACGTTCTGGTCGAATCGCCTCGACGCCCTCGAACGACACCTGGAGGAGAACCCATGACAGACGGAACCCTGGAGACGATCGACGGGCGCCCAGCGCTGCGCTTCGAGCGCACGCTCGCCCACTCGGTCGAGCGCGTGTGGCGGGCGGTCAGCGAGCCGGCAGAGCTCGAGCGCTGGTTTCCCGCAGCCGCCGACTGGACGCCGGCGACCGGGGAGACCTTCGAGGCCTACGGCGCGACCGGCGAGGTCACCGAGGTCGATGCACCCCATCGCCTGGCGTGGACCTTCGGCGGCGAGCAGTACAGCTTCGATCTGGCCGCTCACGAAGACGGCTGCCGGTTGATCTTCATCCACGTCTTCACAGACCGCACGCTCGCAGCACAGACCGCAGCCGGCTGGGAGACCTACTTCTCGCGGCTCGAGCCTCATCTCGCCGGTGGGCACCTCTCCGAAGCCGAGGCGCACGAGTGGGACGCGTGGGAGAAAGTTCACGAACGCTACGCCGAGAGCTTCGGCGTCAACCCGACGCCGGGTCGGCGCTTCGTGGAGGCTCAGCGCGCCGGTCAATGACGCTCCGGTGTCTCGTGCGGCTGTCGAATGGGACCGCACCCACCGGGTGCGGTCCCACAGTTCACCGTGCAGCTTCCGTCCAGGTGACCGGAAGTTCGTGGACGCCATAGATATTCATGTCGGTCCTGAGCTTCACGTCTCCGGCGGGGATGGCGAGCTCGAGGGTCGGGAAGCGACGCAGCAGTCCCTCGAAACCGGCGCGCATCTCGATGCGGGCCAGTTGCTGGCCCAGGCACAGATGGACGCCGTGGCCGAAGGACAGGTGACCGCGGGCCTTGCGGCGGATGTCCACGGTGTCGGGGTTGTCGAAGTGCTGAGGGTCGCGGTTGGCGGCCAGTAGTGAGACGACGACGGTCGATCCCTTGCCGATCGTTTCACCGCCGAGGTCGATGTCCTCCGTGGCGTAGCGATAGAAGATGTCGGCAACGGACAGGTAGCGCATGAGTTCCTCGACGGCATCGGGCATCAGATCCGGGTCGGCGCGCAGTTCGGCCAGCTGCTCGGGGTGCTCGAGGAGTGCAAAGGTGCCCAGTGCCAGCATGTTTGCGGTGGTCTCGTGGCCCGCGAGCAGCAGCAGGAACGCGATGCCGGTGAGCTCCTCGATGGTGAGGTCGTCCTGGCGGGCCAGGTCGGACAGTATGTCCTCCCCGGGCGCGGCGCGTTTCTGGGTCACCAGTTCGGCCAGGTACGTGGCCAGTGCGCCGTACGCGGCCATCTTCTCGTCGAGCGACTGGTCCTTGACCAGGAACTTGGCGGTGTTGACCTGGAAGTTCTCCCGGTCCGCGTAAGGGACACCGAGCAGTTCACAGATCACCAGCGAGGGCACCGGCAACGCGAATTCCTTGACCAGGTCGACCGGCGGGGCGAGGCGCGCCATCTCGTCCAGTTGCCGCTCGGCGATGTCGATGATGTGTTCTTCGAGTTGCTTCATGCGTTTCACGGTGAAGGCGCCGGTGAGCTTGCGCCGCAGCCGGGTGTGGTCCGGCGGGTCCATGGCGATGAACAGGCCCGGCACCTGCGGGGACGGCTCGGTGGCGGCGGGCATGCCGGGGGTCTCGTACGGCACGTGGAGAATGCCGAGGTCCTGGCGGGAGCCGAACCGGGTGTCGGCCATGAGCTGGCGAACCGCGTCGTAGCCGGTGACGATCCAGCCCTCGTGACCGTCGGGGAAGACCATGGGACTGACGGGGCTCGCCTCGCGCAGCCGGGTGATCCGGCGGGGCGGGTCGAAGGGGCCCGCATCGCGCTCCATGGGGAGGCCCTGCGGGATGGGAACCGTGTGACTCATCGGGTTTCCTCTCGTGGCGGTCGTCGGAGATTGCTTGACGGTCATGGTTTCCTCTTTCTCCAGGGCCAGAAGTGGATCAGGAACGGCGGATCGTGATGCCGCCGAACGAGGTGTGCGCGCGCACCTCGACGGTCTCGTCGGACGCCTCGGGCCGGGAGGTGTTGTCCAATTGGTTGCTCACCCGCCCGAACTTGGTGCTCACATCCAGCCGTGCGGCGGTGCCCTCGGCGATGCCGATCTCCAGGTCGCCCATCGCGGTCCCGAGCTCGACCGAGCCACGGGCCACCTCGCCGAGGCGGATGCGGCCGTTGGACGTCTTCGCCTCGACGCCCGCGCCGGCCCGGTCGACGGAGATGTCGCCGTTCGCCGAGCGCACCCGGACGTCGCCGGCGACCGCGTCGATCATGGTGTCGCCGTTGGAGTTCCTGACGACCACGGAGCCCTCAGTCTCGCCGACGCGGATCTTCCCGGAGCCGGTGTGGATCTCGGCGTTGCCCGCGACGCCGTCCGCGGTGACGTCACCAGCCGCGGTGTCCACACGCAGTGGACCGGTCCGCTCGAGCCGGACGTTTCCGGTGGAGGTCTTGAACCTGCACTCCCCGAGCCGACCCGTGCCGCTGAGGTCCCCCACCTGCACCTCGCCGGACACCCGCGAACCGCTGGGCGGGTCGATGAACACGTCCACCGACCTGGTATTACGGGAGAAGTCGAAAACGCGCGCTTTCGGCCCCCTGACCTGGAGCACGCCGTCCTCGTAGCCGACGCGGACCCGCTGGGCGGCCTGCACGTCCGACTCATCGGATTCGTCGCTCGGACGCACGTCGACGGCGGTGTCGGTCCGGTCGCTCGCGGTGATCCGCACAGTGCCGACGCCGAGCTCGAGCGTGACGGAAATCGGTTCGGGTGTCTCGAAATTGGGCATGGCTGTCCCCTTCTCATGGGTAGGTGAAACATCCCCGCAGGTCGGGGATTGGGTGTGGTGTAAAGCGGTGGGCTAGCGCACTCAACCGGTAAAGCGCTGCTGGATCCGTTGGCCGCTCACATACGAGATCAAGTGCATGGCACCACTATGGCACCGTAATGGCACCAACGCAAGACTTTATGGCTCAATAAGGGGCGGCCTGCGGCGTCGCCAGGCGTTTGTCGCACGAAAAGTACTGGTCAGGAGCTGAAGTGGCACCTCGGCTGGGTTGCGCCACGGGGTGCCGGCAGCGGGCTGCAGCCGTGCCGGCCGCATTGCAGACGCACCTCGAGCGGGCCGGGGACGTCGAGTGGCACCAGGTCGCATCGTTCCACCACGAGTCGCTACAACTGCTCGACGAGCTCCTGCAGGAACCGCGGAAGTCGGCCGGCGCCGAAGTCGTAGTAGCGCACCCAGTGCGGCGTGATCGCGATACGCGCCATCTGGTCGTACAGCTCGCGGCAGTTCTGCTCGAACTGGGCCGCCGCCTCGGCGTCCATGGTCTTCCTGGCGCTGGCGAGGTATTCCTCGGTCACCCCGTCGACGATCCGGACACTCGCCCATCCGCGAATCGACAGGGCTCGTGCGTCGCCGGGCGTGTCGCCGCTGTCGATCGTCAGGGCGACGTCCGGGCGGGCCGACAGCGCCGCGACCTTGGGTGCGGTCGCGGCGGTGGAAACCACGACCTGCTCGCCCGTCCAGTAGAAGCCGATCGGGATCACCCGCGGGGTTGCGTCCGCTGCGAGGTACGCCAGGCGGGCCATCGAGCTGGACGTGAGCAGCCGCTGCGCGCCGGTGTTGGCGAGCTCGTCCTCGATCTCATGCCGCTCCATGCGTGTTCCCGTCGTGGCGCGACCCTCATGGCCGCTTTACATCGGGGACGGCGCTGGCCGCGGGTTCTCGACATCGTCCGCGGAGGAAGGACGCCGAGGTCTGGCACCTATGAGCTGCTGCCGAATGGTCCGGGAGGCGGCTCGACGGGATAGGCAGCGACGTTCATGATCACCGAGCGTCTACATAGATCTCATACTTCCTACCACTGACGTGGCTGGTGTTGGAGATGTATGTTCTTCACGGCTACCCGTGACACCGTGCGGTGTTGCGGGTTGTACCGTGTCCCACACCGA
>SEEV01000130.1 GCA_004211695.1 Rhodococcus sp. (in: high G+C Gram-positive bacteria) | reverse complement strand
GCGCACGCCGTTTTCCGTATCTGTAGCGACCTGACCTTAGACAAGCCGGAACGCTACGGGGACAACGGCGTGCGCCTCTACGCCGCCCTCAAACCACCCACAGATCGGTCAGTAGAGCCCGCTTTGATCGGCAGGTGGGGCGTCAGGTTTGCGGCGATCCTGGCTGTGCAGCTCGGCTACCGAGCGAGTTGGAGGCACCGGCCGGTGCGGTCGAGCTCACGTTCCTTGCCTCAACTGGATATGCGGGGTAGACCTGAGGTATGGATCCACGGCAGACCAAGGTCGAACCGGAAGAGAAGATTCCACCTCTCGGTCGTGGTACCCAGCACGAGATTTAGGCACCCACGCAAAAGCACGGCCCACTAACTGGGCTCAGCGCGGTGGGCTTGCGTCAGGCGGGGGATGTCTGACGCCGAGGCCACATTTCACCCCGCGCAACCATGCAGCTTGGTAGCCAGATGTTCGTGCTCGCGGGCGGCTCCCCTTCGTCAGGGCGCCGCCCGACGTGTGTCTGTGGAACCTCCGCGTAGCGCCGCCGACGTCATCATCCATCCCATCTCGAGTCCCGCGAGGATTTCAGGTTCATCTTGTGCCAATGTGTCCCTGATGAACTCCCCGCCATACCAACCGCGGTCACTTGCGTAGGCGAGCATGGCTCCGAAGTTTTCAAGCCACTCGCGAGTGTGTGGTCCTTGGTCATGGAGCCAGGCTGATCGAATGAAGGCGTCGCCGTCGACGATGTAGCCGATAATTGCGCGCGCCAGTGATTCGTGGCCGTGTCGCGGTCGGAGCTCATGTGAAATGCCTCGAGATCCAGGATGTGACGAGTTTCCACGCTGTCGGAAGTGACCTCGACGTACATTCTCGTTCCTTTTCTACAGTGTCGGATAGGTCGAAGAGCCCGCCATCCGATGAAATTTGGCTGTCGTAGGAGACGATGGGTGACACGGAACTGTGGACCCTTGAGCGGTTGACGACAAGTACCACGATTTCGTGATCGACTGCCCGAACCTGATCGGGCATTGAACAATTCAGCAAAGGGCTGCGCCCGACACCGGTGCCCGGGGCCAAATCTCTGACATTCAGCACCGCCTCCATATAGGGAACTGAAGTACGTTCGGTCAACGTTTGCGCCCGAATGTCCCTATGGCAGGAATGCTTTCGATCGATGCGGCTCAAGGCTCTTGGTGCGCTGCCTCAGTTTGTGCGCAGGATCTTGCCGGCACCCGACTTCGACACGAGGTTGATGAACTCGACCCTGCGCACCTTCTTGTGCGGGGACACCCACTCGGCGACGGGGTGCACGATGACCGTGACGGCGAGCCCGGCCGCGGCGGGGAACCACTGCGTGTCCGCGACGTCGAACGGTGTGAGGACAGTGTGGATCCGCTGAGATGTCATCGGTGGCCGGAGACGCAGCGCTCGTCGTGGTAGACGCTGAGGTTCCGGGGCATGCGGGCATGGGGCACAGGTACGGGGCAGCGGGTACCGACTGGCTGGGTGCCGGCAACGTGTTCGATGGACATCAGCAGGGAAATGGCACGTCCCTTCTCTTCGTCAGTTGTCACCGCGGAGGGTGGTCGCGAACCGTATCGCGTCGTTGCGGCGGAGGTACCGTGGTCCGCAAGGGTATGTGAGATGAAAGCGACGGTTTCATGCCTCCCGATGGTAAGGCGAACGTGGGAAATCTTCCCCACGAACTGACGAGTTTCGTCGGCCGCCGCCGTGAGGTCGCAGAGGTTCGCCGGCTGCTCTCCTTGTCGCGGCTCGTGACGTTGACAGGTATCGGGGGTGTGGGAAAGACCAGGCTCGCTCTGAGGGTCGCCGCCGACTCCAGTCGTGCGTTTGACGACGGTGTGTGGTTGGTCGGGCTGGGCGAACTGTACGACCCAGGCGCGGTCGGCAACGCTGTGTTGTCGGCATTGGACCTGCGTGAGGGCCGGGGCGACCCACCCGAGGCACTGCTGGTCGAGTACCTCGCGGCGCGAAAGCTGCTGGTCGTGTTGGACAACTGTGAGCACCTCGTCGAACCGGTCGCCGATCTCGCCGTAACGCTTCTCCGTGCCTGCCCGGAACTTCGGATTCTCGCGACCAGTCGGGAATCGCTCGGCATTGGGGGAGAAGCCGTGCTCCGGGTGCCGCCCCTGACGATGCCGGAGCCGAATCAGCGGTCGGCGGTCGGTGGGGGACTCGGTCACTACGAGGCGATGAGCCTGTTCGCCGAACGTGCGGCCGCGGCGGTCCCGGGCTTCATTGTCACCGAGAACAATCAGGATGTGGTCGCTTCGATCTGCCGTCGCCTGGATGGCCTGCCGCTGGCGATCGAACTGGCGGCGGTGCGGGTGCGGGTGATGTCGGTGGAGCAGATCCTGCATCGGCTGACGGACCGCTATAGCCTGCTGACTTCGGGCAGTCGTGGGGCACCAGCACGGCAGCAAACTCTGGAGTGGTGCATCGACTGGAGCCACGAGTTGTGCACTCGGGCCGAGCGGGCGATGTGGGGACGGTTGGCGGTATTTTCGGGCAGCTTCGAGCTCGACGCCGTCGAAGCCGTCTGCACCGATGTCGTGGCAGCGGACCGGGTTGTGGATCTGGTGGGCTCGCTGATCGACAAATCGATCCTGATTCGCGAAGCGGATGCCGCGGGGGCGGTGCGGTACCGGATGCTCGAGACTCTGCGCGACTACGGTACTGAACGGTTGCAGGAGACCGGCGAGTTCGGATCGCTGTTGCGGCGGCACCGGGACTGGTACGAACACGTGGTGCTGCGGGCGGAGGCCGACTGGATCAGTTCGCGTCAGGTGGCCTGGATCGTGCGCCTCGACGCCGAGCAACCGAACATCCGGGCCGCGCTGGAGTTCTGCCTGACCAGCCCGAGAGAGGCGGATGCGGGACTTCGCCTGGCCGAGGCGTTGTACCTGTACTGGCTGGTGCGGGGCAGACTGCGCGAGGGGACGCGATGGCTCGCGCAACTTCTGGCGGTTCAGGACGACAAGACCAGTTCGGAGCGAATCAAGCCGTTGTACGTGCTGAGTGTGCTGTCCGCACTGAACGGCGACCCGGAGGCCTCCGCACTCTATGCGGAACGCGGGGGCGCCCTCGCGGCGCAACTCGGGGACCGTACCGGCGCGGCGCTCATGTCTGACGCCGCCGGCCATCACGCACTGGTCACCCAGGACTACGCGACGGCCTGTGAGCACTTCGAATCCTCGCTCGAGGTATTCCGCACGGACGGCAACCTGCTGTACCTGATCTGGTCGCTGCTCGGGCTCGCATTGGCAAGTGACGCGGACGGAGACCGGACACGGAGCGAGGAGTGCCGGGGGGAGATCCTTGCGCTCACCGAGTCGCGAGGGGAGTTCGTCTACCGGGGATGGGCGCTGTGGGGTTTAGGGATGGGGGCCTGGCAGCGCGGCGAGCCGTCCCGTGCGAAAGATCTGCTCACACAGGCATTGCCGCTCGCTCGGAAGGTGGACGATCGCATCAGCGCAGGGGGGTGCCTGGAGGTGCTCTCGTGGATCGCAGTGGATGAGGGAGCCTCCAGGCGTGCGGCCAGGCTGATGGGTGCGACGGACGCCCTCGCCCAGACGGCCGGGAGTCCGAGCACCGTCTACCCAAACGTGGATGTCCTCCATGCCGAGTTCGAGAAAGAGGCCCGTCGGGCGATCGGTGACCGCGCGTTCGAGACGGAGTTCCGGCAGGGGCTCGGGATGCGGTTCGAAGAAGCCGCGGCGTACGCCCTCGACGAGAAGGACACGACCGACACCCCCGCCGGAGCGGGCTCGACGAGTCTCACGCGGCGGGAACAGCAGGTAGCCGAACTTGTCGCCGAGGGCCTCACCAACAGATCGATCGCCGACAAGCTCGTCATTTCGCAACGTACCGCGCAGGGTCATGTGGAGCACATCCTCTCCAAACTGGGATTCACCTCCCGCACTCAGATCGCGACATGGATCGTCGAGCAGACACAGGGGCAGCAGTCCTGATCGCATGCCGCCGCGGCAAAACTGGTTCCGGCGCCCGCTGCGTGCCGGCAGAAAGTGTTTGTGTCCCTGGAAACCTCGGTGGTGGCCACCGGGGGTCCCTCCCTGCAGGTGGAGGCGTTCCGCAGCCGACCTGAAGACACGAACCCACTCGGAGTCCCGGTCTGGAACCTGTGCGCGTCGATCCGCTACGACGGACCGAACACATACGGATCGGTCAGGATTCGAGAAGCGCCGGTCCCTGAGGTGCGCAGAGCGTGGTCGGCATCGACGAAGAAGCGGTCGTCGATGACCGCCGTAGCCTCGCGGAGACGAACATGAGTCCCATAATCCGCAGCCTGGTGATCCCGGTATCGGACCTGGATGCCGCCAAGGCGGTTTACACCGCGCTGCTCGGCGCACCGCACACCGACGAGTCGTACTACGTCGGGTACAACGTGGACGGCTTCGAAGTCGCCTTGAATCCAGGTGGCGAGACCGCCGGACCTGGTGCTTTCGCTGACGTCGAGGATCTCGACGCGACCCGCGAAACTCTGCTTGCCGCTGGTGCGACCGGCGCAGCGCCCCGCGTCAAGTCGCCTCCGAGGCGCGGATTTGCGTGCTTGCCGACGCCGACGGCAACCCGATCGGACTGCGCGGCCGGTAGCCACGCCGTGGCCGGGGTCGGACACATGAGTCCCGCGTCACCTGCGCTATCGACCTCTAACCAACGCGACGTGAGCGCTCGTTTGTCCACAATCGCCGGGGCTGCGCATACGCAACGCGTACCAGAACGAGGAGTTGATCGGCCGGACGATCCGAGGGCGGTGGGAAGAGGTGCTGCCGGCGAGCAAATTCGGCCTGGTGTGGCGAGACGGTCTCCTCGATCGGGGTCGTCTCACTGCGATGGCGCAAACCTTGCCCCGTCAACGGTTCATCTCATGGCGTATCGCGTCCTGGATTTTTCCGTGAGCCACCGCGATGCTGCCTGCGATATCCGTCAGTGTTCTCCGGTGCTGGAGGCGCAGCGGGTCGTGCACTGCGCCATCGTGCAGATGTTGCCGATGGGGGAACACCGGGCGGGACCCTGCCCTCACGAGGTGTTGATTGAACGAATCCGTGAGGTGCGACAGCTCGTCGAGTTGTTGGTACACGTCTTTGCCGGCCACGACCTGTGCCTGGCTGACGAGGCAATCCAACTCGTAGCCACCTATCCCTTCCTGGTCGCCGGCAGGATGCGATGCCCGTGTCGTCGCGGTCGCCGCGAGCGCGGCCGTCGCTCTCAGCAACTCGGCGTAGATCGCGAGCCGCAGCTTCACGAGCTGGTCTCGGCGCGCATTCTTGCTGCGCAATCGCTCGGTAACCCACGGGGAGACGGCCGTCCGACTATCCCGGCCACGCCCATCCACATGATGGCATTCACGGTCCGTCTCCCGTCTCTTGTGCATCCATTTCTTACAGCGAGAACCCTTCAGTTCTCGTTGTCGCCGAAGATGGCCTTGGCTTCGAGGTACTCCATCAGGCCGAATCTGCCGAACTCTCGGCCGTTGCCTGACTGTTTGTAGCCGCCGAACGGCGCATCGAAGGCGAGTGGAGCTCCGTTCAGATGAACCATCCCCGTCCGCAGCTGTCGGGCGACGTTCCGTGCGCGCTGCGGATCGCTCGACGAGACCATTCCGGACAGCCCATACGTAGTGTCGTTCGCGATGCGGATTGCGTCGGCCTCGTCCTCGTAGGCGATCAGCATCATGACGGGCCCGAAGATCTCTTCGCGTGCGATGGTCATATCGTTCGTCACGTCCGCGAAGACGGTGGGCTGTACGAAGTATCCGGTGGACAGTCCAGCCGGGCGACCGACACCACCCGCGACGAGCGTGCCACCCTCGTCGATGCCGGTCCGGATCAGACGCTGAACTTTGCCGAACTGTGCCTGTGACACCAAGGGGCCCACGGTCGTTTCCTCGGCCTCGGGTGGTCCGACCACGATCGATTCGGCCGCGGCTCTGGCGATCGCGACCGCGTCGTCCATGCGGTCCGACGGAACCAGAATGCGAGAGCCCGCGTTGCAGGACTGACCCGAATTGACGGCGACACCCAACACGTCTCGCGTGATCACTTCTTCGAAGTCCGCGTCGTCCAGCACGATGTTCGCCGACTTGCCGCCGAGTTCCTGCGTGACGCGTTTGACTGTCTGCGCAGCATTCCGAGCGACCTCGACGCCGGCGCGCGTCGATCCGGTGAACGACACCATGTCGACATCGGGGTGCATCGACAGGGCGGCTCCGACGGTGGGTCCGTCGCCATGGACGAGGTTGAATACCCCGGCAGGGACACCCGCTCCATGAAGTATCTCCGCAAAAACGATCGCATTGAGCGGCGCGATCTCGGACGGCTTCAACACCATGGTGCAGCCGGCGGCCAACGCCGGTGCAACTTTCGCGGCGATCTGATTGACAGGCCAGTTCCAGGGTGTGATGAACGCACACACGCCGACCGGCTCGTGCACTACCGATGTCGTGCCGATCCTCTCCTCGAATTCGAACCCGCGGAGTGCATCGAGGGCTGCGGTGAGATGCACCAAGCCGGACGGTGCCTGCGCGGTCGTGGCGAGGCCGGTGGGTGCGCCCATCTCCTGGGTGATCGTCGACGCAATGTCGTCCACACGCCGCTCGTAGACCTCGATTATCCGACTCAGCAGAGCGATCCGATCGGAACGTGTGGTCGACGCGTAACTGTCGAAGGCTCCGCGGGCGGCCATGACGGCGCGATCGACATCCTTCTCGTCGCCCAATGCGATGGTAGCGATGGCCTGCTCCGTCGCAGGGTTGACGACGTCGAACGTGTCGGTGCCGATCGGGTCGACCCACTCGCCGTCGACGTAAAACTTCCGGGTGTTCTCCATGGTGCTCCTTTGGTCGGCTGCTGCAGAAGGTAGGAAAGCTTTGCTTCCGGCGTGTGATAACAATGACTCTTCGCAGCTCCGACGTCTGTCCGCCGTCCGGGCCCACTGGAGGATGAATGCGTTGTCCCCCAATCGGAGGACAACCGGGATTCGGGTCGAGCGATCATGGAATGAAATGTGAGGCGGTCGAGCTCGCCGATGGGCTCGAACAGTGGTTCACGGAGGGCGCGCGATGGGCCGACAACAGTGGGTGCAGGTGCCGCCCAACCAGCAGCTCAGGCGGCACCTGCACTCCACCCCTCGCGCGAATCGGCTCGTGTGCCCGAGCGTTCGCGTTGTCATGTGACCACCATGACGCCCAAACCCTACCAGTAAACCGGCCACTTGGTTTGTTTCGGTCCGGAGGAGTGTTACCGCCCGCGGCCTGGAGACAACACTGGCGCGCTGAATCTATTCAGGCAGGATGGATTTCGAGTGTGGCGGCCCGAGGGCCGTCTTCCTCGAGGTGGTCGACGATCGAGGCGTATCGACCGTACTTTGCGCGGTAGGCCGCGTCGACACGCGCCAGGTCGCCGTCGTCGGCCTCGGTGAACTCGACGTCGTGTGTTGTGCTGCGGGCGACGATCCGTCCCGTGCCGGTGGCGAGGGCACCCCGGAACCAATCGGCGGTGCGGCCGTTCGTGGACCGGACGAAGACTCGGTCGCCGTCACCGACGATCCAGATCGTCGTGGGGCGGCGCAGGCTGCCGTCTCGGCGGCGGATGACGACCTGCACCTCCTCGGGGACGGTGACGGCCCGCGCGTCCTGTGGTCGCCACGAGTTCATGTGCTCTCGCTTTCTCGATCGATAGTTACTTGTGGATCAACATCGCGCGGTTCAGGCGCCGAGGGCTCGGCCGGCTAACGGTCGATCATCCGCATTTGCTGCTCGTTGTGGTGGTCGCCGGCGGGCGGGGTGAGGTTGTCGAGCTTGGCGATCTGCTCGTCGGTCAGCTCGACGGCGTCGGCGGCGGTGTTCTCCTCGACGCGGGACACTCTTTTGGTGCCGGGGATCGGGGCGATGTCGTCGCCCTGCGCCAGCAGCCAAGCGAGTGCAACCTGCGCTGGTGTGGCACCGACCTCCGTGGCGACAGCCTCGACTTCGTCGGCAATGTGCAGGTTCCGTTCGAAGTTCTCACCGGTGAAGCGGGGGTTGGTCGCGCGGAAGTCGTTGGGTTCGAATTGTTCCGTCGAGCGGATGGTCCCGGTGAGGAAGCCGTGGCCGAGCGGGGAGTAGGGCACGAAGCCGATGTGCAGCTCGCGCAGCAACGGCAACACCTGTGGCTCGGGGTCACGAGTCCACAGCGAGTACTCGGATTGCAGGGCCGTGATCGGGTGCACGGCGTGGGCGCGGCGAATCGTGCTTATTCCCGCTTCGGACAGGCCGATGTGGCGAATCTTGCCCTCGCTCACCAACTCTGCCAGAGCGCCGACGGTGTCCTCGATGGGCGTATTCGGGTCGACCCGGTGCTGGTAGTACAGGTCGATGTGGTCGGTGCCCAGCCGTCTGAGTGAGCCTTCGACCGCGGTGCGGATGTTCGCCGGGGTGCTGTCGAGGGTGCCGGGGCCGGCGCCGGAGTGCGAGATCATGCCGAACTTGGTGGCCAGCACGACCTCGTCGCGGCGGCCTTTGATCGCGCGGCCGACGAGTTCTTCGTTGGTGAATGGCCCGTAGATCTCGGCCGTGTCGATGAGGGTGAGGCCCAGATCGAGCGCCCGGTGAATGGTGCGGATGGACTCGGTGTCGTCCGTGCCCGCTCCCGTGTAAGCGAAGGACATCCCCATGGCTCCGAGACCGATGCGGGAGACGTCCAGGTCTCGCAGTTCGACGTGCTTCATAGTCGTTACTCCTTCTGTTCGTCGGTGCGGTGATGTCGTCATGCTTTCTGGTTCACGCTTGCGGTCGTGAGGTCGATGGAGGTGCGGTCGAGTGTTCGCCGCGCGGCGGACGGGACGATCAGGGCGAGCACGACCAGGAGGCAGAGGGCGAGCAGGACCGTGCCACCGGTGAGAGCCGCAGAGATGTGGGCTGTGAGAACGCGGGCGGGATCGTCCTCGGTGGCTCCGGCGGTCGCGGAGACGGTGACGAGGATGCCGAGTCCGAGTGCACTTCCGAGTTGGTGGGCGGTGTTGACCAGCCCCGAAGCGGCGCCTGCGTCTCGGGCGGTGACCCCTGCGATCCCGGCTGCGGTGAGCGGTGCGAACGCAAGCCCCTGGCCCGCACCGATCAGGACCATGGGCAGCGCGACCGCGGTGAGGTAGGTGCTTGCCGGGTGCACGAGGCTGAGCCATGCCATGCCGGCCAGGGTGAGAGTGACGCCGGTGGCGAGCAGGGTGGCGTTGCCGAATCGTGGGGTCAGGCGGGGGATCGCCATCGCAACGATGAAGTTGACGACGGTCATCGGGAAGAACGCGACACCGGCCTGGAATGCGCTGAAGCCCATGACTCCCTGGAGGAGTTGAGTGGTGAAGTAGAAGAAGCCGATCATGGCGCCGAGGTAGAGCATGCGGGCGGCGTAGGCGCCGGACCGTTCGCGACTGAGGAACAGTCGCAGCGGCATGATGGGTTGCTCCGCGCGGGCCTCGTTCCGGACCAACAGGGCCAGCAGGAGCGCACCGACTGCCAGCGTCACCAGGGTCACGGGCGCTCCCCAGCCGGCATCGGCCGTGTTGACTATGCCGAAGACGAGGGTGGCCATGCCGAGAGTCGCGCAGACGGCGCCGGTGATGTCGAAACGTCCGGTGCGTGGCTCGGTTTCGGGAAGAAATCGGGGTGCGAGGACGATCATCGCGATGCCGATCGGCACGTTGATGAAGAATCCGGCGCGCCAGGACACCCAGTCGGCGAGAGCACCGCCGATCACGAGTCCGATGCTGGCACCGATTCCTGCGGCGGCCCCGTACCAGGCGACGGCACGCGTTCGCTCGCGCCCCGCGGGGAAGCTCGCCGTCAACAGGGACAGCGACGCCGGGGCGACCACCGCGGCACCGACGCCTTGCAGGGCGCGGGCTGCGATGAGCCACCAATCGGTTGCTGCTGCCCCGACGAGGAACGAGGAGGCAGCGAACACGGCCAGACCTGCGACGAAGACGCGGCGGCGGCCGAAGAGGTCGCCGAGCCTGGCGCCCAGCAGAAGGAGGCCGCCGAAGACGAGAGTGTAGGCGTCCTGGACCCAGGACAGGCCGGTGGCCGAGTACCCCAACTCGGCCTGGATGTTCGGCAGGCCGGTGAAGATGATCGAGTTGTCGAGCAGGATCATGAAGTAGCTGATCAGAATGATCGCCAGGATCGCGGTGGGGTGGGAGCGGCCGGTTGTCGGGCCCGAGTCAGTAGTCACGCGCTTCTTCCCGTTGGGCGGGTGGGGGAACCGCGTAGCCGGACGAATCCGGCTACGCGGCCCGAGGTGTTCAGGGACGGACGAGGACCTTGAGGGCCTTGCGGTCGTCCATCGCGCGGTAGCCGTCTGGGACCTCGTCGAGGCCGACGGTGCGGTCGAAGACCTTGCCCGGTTCGATCTTGCCGTCGAGCACGTCGGGCAGCAGTTCCTCGATGTAGGCGCGGACCGGGGCCGGGCCGCCGGTGAGGGTGATGTTCGGCCCGAACAGGGTGCCGAACCCGATCGGCGCCGCCTCGTACTGCGGCACGCCGACACGGCTGATCACACCGCCCGCGCGGACCACCCCGAGGGCCTGCTCGTAGGCGGGCATATGGCCGACGGCCTCGAGCACCGTGTGGGTGCCGTCGCCGCCGGTGAGCTCGCGGACCTTGGCGATGCCCTCCTCGCCGCGTTCGGCCACGACGTCGGTGGCACCGAACTCGACGCCCAGGTCGGTGCGGGTCTTGTGGCGCCCCATCAGGATGATCCGCTCGGCGCCGAGCCGCTTGGCCGAGAGCACCGCCGACAGTCCCACCGCCCCGTCGCCGATCACGGTGACCGTGGTGTGTTCGTCGACCCCCGCCTTGACCGCGGCGTGGTAGCCGGTGCCGAACACGTCGGACAGGGTCAGCAGCGACGCCAGCAGCGCGGAGTCCTCCCCGACCGGGGCCTTGACCAGGGTGCCGTCGGCCAGTGGGACGCGGACGGCTTCGGCCTGTCCGCCGCCGATGCCGTTGGCGGCCCAGAATCCGCCGTGGCGGCAGGAGGTGTGCAGGCCTTCCCGGCAGAACTCGCACGTGCCGTCGGACCAGGCGAACGGGGCGATGACGAAGTCGCCCTTCTTCATGGTCGCGACGTCTTTGCCGATCTCCTCGACGACTCCGATGAACTCGTGGCCCATCGGGCTTCCCTCCGGCGTCACCGGCATGTTGTGATACGGGTGCAGGTCGGAGCCGCAGACGCAGGAACGGACCACCCGCACGATCGCGTCGGTCGGTTGCTGCAGTACCGGGTCCGGCACATTTTCCACACGAACGTCTCCGGCGCCGTACATGATGGTTGCTCGCATGATGTCCCTTCGATTATTCGGGAGTCGATCCCTGATCGCCGCGGACGATTGCCCTCCGCGACCGACCTCGATCAGTCAACGCTCCCTCCCGTTGGTGCGGGAGTGCCTGTCGTTCCAGGTACTGGCAGTACCTCCCTCGCGACACATATCACCCCGGAGCAGGCGGGCCTGCCGGCCTAGGGCGGCAATTGCCGCGTCAACGGCCTGTGTGCGGAACTCATCGGTGAGTTGGCCACGCGCAGTGAGGCATTCCGCCTTTGCTGGGCCAAGCACATCGTGCGATTTCACCGCACCCTGCACCGCGCAACAGGGCACGCCGACCGGCGGACGCGCTGAAGGTCCTCGCCACAGCCGGGCCAGCGTGCCAGCCGAGCGCGCCAAGGGAATGGTTGCCAAAGCTGCCAAGGCGTAGGGACATTCGACGATTACGCCGCGGCGCACAGGCGCCGCCGCGGGAGGCTGCCGCTGTCGCCGGAGCGACCGACACGCCACCGAGTGCCTACGACGCGTCGCTCACGTCGCGGGTCGCCGGTTTCCGTTCACCGCCGGGCATCGCCGGACCGCTGGTCGCGAGCCGAGAGCGGACACCCGCGACGGTATTGACAATCTGTGATCCAGTGCACATACTCGAAAATGACACGGCGTACCGCTGAACGGCACACTCACCCCGGGAGGGTTCGGCGGCCGCGTCGAGTCCCCGCGACTCCCCACGCAGCCCGCGTGTGATCGCAGTTCGACTAGTGACTTCCTAGAAAGGGAAATCTCATGCCATTTGTGGACACAGAGAGGTTCACAGAGGCGCTCAACTTGGATCCCGAATTCAAGATTGCGGCGCGCTTCTGGAACGCCATCGTCCGTGTCGAGATCGGCGACGAGACCTACGTGCTGGTGATCCGGGACGGGCACCTCGAGTCCATGGCGCCGCCCGAAGGCCACAACCTCATGGCGGTCTCGCGGAACTACGACATCGAGATCTCGGCCTCGGTGGAGGAATGGTCCCACTTCTTCCAGCGGGTGCCTCGCCCCTTCTACCAGGACCTGTTCTCGGCGGTGTCGCGGCACAACTTCCGCTACGGCGGGGACATGAAGATGTTCTTCGCCTATTACGCCGCGCTGAGGCGACTGTTCGACCTCATGCGTTCCTACACCAACGTTGCCGAGGAGGCGAAATGACAACGACGAAGTTCGACAAGGCGGTCGGGCGTTACCTCTACCTGACGATCGACGACATCGAGTACCGGGTCTATTACGAGGAGAGCGGTTCCGGTATCCCGCTGCTCGTCCAGCACACCGCGGGATGTGACGGACGCCAGTACCGGCACCTGCTCGAGGACGAGGAGATCACCTCGAACTTCCGCGTGATCTCGTGGGATCTGCCGTATCACGGTCGATCGCTGCCGCCGCTGTCGGTGCGCTGGTGGGAGCAGGACTACAACCTCACCCAGGACTTCTTCATGAAGTTCGTCGTGGGGCTCGCCGAGGCGCTCGATTGCCGGGACGCGGTCTACATGGGTAGCTCGATGGGCGGTAACCTCGCCCCGGATCTGGCCTTGCACTACCCCGGCGTGTTCCGTGCGGTGATCGGCCTGGAGGCTGCGCTGCATTCGCCCGGCTACTACCTCGACTACTGGTTCCACCCAGAGGTCAGCAACGACTCGAAGCCGGCCGCGATGTACGCGCTGACCTCACCGACGGCACCTGAGGTCGGCCGCAGGGAAACGACCTGGGTCTACAGTCAGGGGTCCCCGCCGGTGTTCAAGGGCGACCTGCACTACTACAGCGTGGAGCACGATCTTCGGGAAACGGCGAAGAACATCGACACGTCGCGGACTGCGGTCTACATCCTCAACGGCGAATACGATTTCGCGACCGGGCCGGAAGAAGCGCAGGAACTCGGCGCGCAGATCGAGGGCGCGAAGGTTCTTCCGATGGCTGGACTCGGGCATTTTCCGATGAGCGAGGACCCCGAGCAGTTCTTCCGCTGCATCAAGCCGGTGCTGTGGGAGATCCGCGACACCGTCGTCCCGGCAGAGGTGCTCTCGGCGACCCGGTAGTCGGATAGGTGTGTTGCGCGGTCGGCGGCACTCGCGGTGATCGCGGGTCCGGGTCCGTCGCAACCATGCCGGGCCGTCGGCGGGCGAGTTCCTCCAACCTCCCCGTCGGCGGCCCGGCGCCGCCCACGTGTCCTTCGCCGAGGCGTGGGCGTGGGCGTCCTCGATGGGTATGAGAAATCGAAGCCAGGATGGAAGTAGAGGTTCGGCGTGAGCGAAGTCGTATGGGACGAGGTGCACGACGGCGGGTTCATCGGGCTGATCGGTCCACTGCTGCTGCGTCACAGAGACGACGGTGCACGGGAGTACGGACTGCGGTGTGAGCTCAAACATCGAAACCTTCGAGGAGTCGTGCAAGGGGGACTGATCACGGCCTTCGCGGACCGTGCTCTCGGATCGACCGCCCTCGTCGCAACCGGTACGCAGAACATGGCGACGGTGCAGCTGAGTGTCAATTTCCTCGGTACCGTCCGGGTCGGGGACCTCCTGACGAGCTCACCGCGTATCGTGCGGCGCACGGCATCGATAGTCTTCGCGGACTCCGACCTGCGGGTGAACGACGCGGTGGTGGCCACGGTGACGGGGGTCTTCAAGATCCTCGCGGACAGTTCGCCGTCTGTCGGCGTCGGTGGGGCCACCGAGAGCCGCCCTCGGTGAGTCGGTAGCGGACGTCAAGGCTGGACATTTCGACATACTGTGCCGATAATCGGCACAGACGGAAATGTAGCACCGCGGCGGTGCTGATCCAGCGGCGGTCGAGGGAGAGGAACAGTAGGTGCAAGGCATCGAACGAGGATTGCGCGTACTCGAAGCGGTGGCGGAGAGCCAGCCGGTCGGAGTGGGCGAACTGTCACGCACCCTTCAGTTGCCGAAATCGACCGTGCAGCGGACACTTCAGGCGCTCGCGTCCGCCGGCTGGATCCGCAGCGATGGTAGCGAGTACACGAGATGGAAGCTCACCTCGCGGGCGCTGGCCGTGGGCAGGCGCGGCTGGGACAAGGGAGACTTGCGAACGGTCGCGCTCGAGCCGATGCGTGAGCTGCGGGATCTGACGAACGAGACCATCACACTCCAGGTACGCGATGGTGCGGAGCGCGTGGTTCAGATCGAACGCATGGATTCCCATCAGGCGGTTCGCACCTTCATCAAGGTCGGCAGCACATGGCAGCTACCGCACACGTCGGGGGGAATGGCGATCATGGCGCGCTTGCCGAACGACGAGGTCGACCGAATTCTTTCCACCCCGATCCAGCAACTGACTCCGCAGACCGACACCGACCCCGAGTCGATCCGAAAGCAGATCGAGGAGATCCGCCGCGTCGGATATGCGGTGAACGTCAATCAGAACCGGATGGGAGTGTGCGCCGTCGGGGCTGCCGTGTTGGGTGAGGGGGGATGCCCCGTGGGTGGCATCGGGATCTCGATGCCGGAGACCCGTTTCGACGAGAATCGTGTGCCGTGGTGGGGTAAGCAGGTCGCCGATACTGCAGCGAACGTGAGTTCGTTGCTCTGATCCCGCGTATGCGCTCGGGATATCTTCCCGAGCCGCACAGGCGAAAATCGTCCACGGCGTCGGCTACCTATTTCACGGCGGCCGGCGGGGGAGCGGTCCTGGCCGCTGGTCTTCTCGTGCTGGGCTGAGCGTGGAAAGCGCCCCCGTGCCTCAGATGCGGCACGGGGGCGCTTCATCGCGTCGCCGTCACGGCGAGGGAACCGATGTCGGGGTCCTCGATGCCCGGTGCGATGACCGTGGTCTTGGCATGCTGGACGAGCCTGTCGACCAGCTCGTCGTGCACCGACGAATGCACCAGCAATCGGCTGCAGGCCGAACACACCTGCGGGAGTGTGGACTGCGGTGTGAGCTCAAACATCGAAACTTTCGAGCAGTCGTGCAAGGGGGACTGATCATGGCCTTCGCGGACCGTGCTCTCGGATCGACCGCCAGACCCTGTGCCGCTGGAACGGCGCGGCCGGTACCCCGAAATCCGCATCGTGGTACTACGTCGACGGCGCAGGCTCCCAAGACAGGATGAGTTCGACGAGGCCAGGAAATCGCTCATTGAGGTCGTCGAGTCGAACCCGACTGCGGCGCTCCATCCCGTACTGCCGCTGGGTGATGACACCTGCCTCACGCAACGCCTTGAAGTGATGCGTCAGTGTGGACTTCGGGCGATCGAATCCGAACCAGCCGCAGGTGTGGTCGAACTCGTCCGAGGAGGTCAACAACCGTTGCACGATCGTGAGCCGCAGCGGCTCGGACAGGACGGCGAAGACCTTCTCGAGCCGAATCTGATCGGGGTCTGGCTCGGGCAGGCGTGGCGGCGGTTCCAGCCCGGTGGACGGGTCGGTGTACGTCGGGGCGAGCATGTTCAGCACGTGACTTTCCATCCTTGTTCGACTTTTCTCGTACTAGAGGTTATGTTCGTATTCATGCGAACTAGTACGAGTTTAGTCGAACATCGATCGGAAGGCGAGCGCAGCGGCGTTGTGCCGCGACAACTTCGCGACACAACAGACGGTGGACTGGGGTGGTCCATCGCCGCAGCTGGAACGGTGACGGCGATCTTCCTGCTCTCGAACTCGGCAACGCCGCTGTATGCGCGCTGGCAGGCCGAATGGGGCTTCGACTCGGGTCTGCTGACGGTCATCTTCGCCACCTACATGGTCGGTCTGATCGCAGCGCTGGTCGTCGCAGGCCGCCTGGCAGACCGGTTCGGCCGGAAGGCGGTGCTCATTCCGGGCCTGGGGGCGGCGGTGATCGCGGCGGTGCTGTTCCTGGGTGCGCAGAACGTCATCTGGCTCTTGGTCGCGCGACTGCTTGCGGGCGCCGCCGTCGGCGCGGCGGTCACAGCCGGCATGGCCGCGGTCGTCGACCTCGCCCCCGACCGCCACAAGCGCACCGGTTCGCTCATCGCCTCCGTCTCGATGGTCTTCGGAGCCGGTCTCGGCCCGCTGCTGGCCGGTGGCCTGGCCGCGTCCGACTCGTCCTCTCCCCAGACGCTCGTGTTCACCGTCGTGCTGTTTGTCGAGGTCGCCGCTCTCATCGTGGCGACCATGCTTCCGGTGAAGCGTTCCTCCGCGCCCAGTACGGCCCGCCTGCTGGCCCTGCCGTCGGCGCCGCGGGAGAACCGCCGCGAGCTACGCCAAGGTATCGGCGCATTCGCGCCGGGCATCACCGCCACGTCATTCGTCCTCTCCCTGGGCCCGACCGTGCTCCATTTCGTCGGCATGCCCGGCGTGTTTCTGGCCGGCGCGGTCGCCTGCGCCATGTTCCTGGTGGCCACCGGCATCCAGTTCGCTCTGTCCCGCCTGACCACACGCGCTCACCTCACCCTCAGCTCGATCGCCGCGATCGCCGCGATGATCTTCATGATTCTGGCCGTCACCGTCTTCCCGGTCGCTGCCCTCGCGATCATCGCGGCGCTCCTCGCCGGCGCCGCACAGGGTCTCGGCCAGCTCGCCGGCCTGTCCCTGATCGCCACACACGTCCCGGCCGAGAAACGCGCGGAGTCCAACGCGGTCTTCAACATCGGCGGCTACATCCCCGCCGGAATCCTCTCCGTCCTGGTCGGCTACGCCGCCGACACGTTCGGACTCTCCACCGCGGTCGCCCTGTTCGGTGCGGCTCTGAGCGCCGCGGCCGCCGTCGCACTTGTCACCACCGGCACCAGCGTGAAGCACCGGGCTGCCGAATCCATCGCCGAAGGAGAGTTGCGGTCGTGACATCGGAGATCGCACCACCGCAGCCCCCTCGAACCCGGCAGGCTCCGCGCCACCACGACCGCACTACCCCTGGCTCGTCGCGGCCGTCGCGTTCCTCGCCCTCGATCCTGATCGACCCCCTGCACGAGGACTTCGGCTGGTCGCGGACGAGCATCTCGTCGGCCGTGTCCATCAACCTGGTGCTGTACGGGTTGACGTCGCCGTTCGTGGCGGCGCTGATGGAACGCTTCGGCATGCGGCGGGTGGTCACGGCAGCGCTGATCCTGGTGTCCACCGGCAGCGGACTATTCGAGGTCTTCGACGACCTTTGGCCCGCTCACTTCTCAGCGCCCCATCTCGGCGTAGAAGTCGAGATGCGCGCCGGCGGCGTCGTCCCAGCTGTGCGCGCGTGCCAGTGAGCGGCCACGGTCGACTTGGTCGGCGTCGACCGGGCGCCGGAGGGCGTCTGCCATCTGCTGGTGGGTGGACGTGAACCGGACGGTGCGGCCGAAGACCTCGCGCAGGACGGGAAGGTCTCGGGCGACTACGGGCACGCCCGCGGCGAGCGCCTCCATGGCGGCCAGACCGAAGCCCTCCTTGGTGGAGAGGAACGCGAAGACGGTGGCCTGCGCCACCAGGGCGGGGAGGGTGTCGTCGTCGACCGTGCCGAGAATGTTCGGCTGCACCCCGAGTTGTGCGCAGCGGGTGTCGAAGTCGTCCCGGTAGCTGCGGTAGTCGAACAGCGTTTCGCCGCCGGCGATCACCAGTCGGAGGTCCGGCTGGTCGCGGCGAAGGAGAGCGTAGGCCTCGACGAGATCGATGCTGCCCTTGCGCGGTTCGATGCCACCGACGGCAAGGATGTAGTCGCCGAGTTCGCCGGCCCAGCGTCGCCGCCCTGCCTCGTCGGCAGCGGCTTTCTCGAAGCGGGCCGAGTCGACGCCGTTCGGGATGACGGTGGGTTCGAGCCCCCACCCGGCGCGCACTTCGGCGGCCACGGCCTCGGACACGCAGATCCGGGCGTACGGCTCGACGATCGCGCGTTCGTGGCAGGCAGCGAGCGCGGGAGTGGTGAACTGATCCAGGTGATGGATGGTGCGGATGCATCGACCGACGGCGTTCGCGCTGATGCAGTCCTGGGCGTGCACGATGTCGTAGGCGTCGGGGGTGAACGCCTCGGCGAGGACGGCGATGGACCGCAGGATCCGGTCGCCCACATCTTCACCGTCCCGCGCGGCGAACGGCACGATGCGGACGGTCACGGCGTGGTCGACCTTCCGGAAGAAGGCGTCGTCCCCGCCGCGTCCCAACGACCACACCGTGACGTCGGCGCCCTGCCGTGCCAGCGCCTCGGCCAGCGCGAGGGTGTGAACGACGCCGCCGCGAGGCTTGGTGGAGTAGGTCAGCAGCGCGATGCGCACGTCAGGGGTGACCTTCCTCGAGCCGTGACCGGTAGGTGTCGAGCCTTCGTTCCTCCAGGTGCCGCAGCACCTTCCGGGCCCGGTCGATCTCGTAGTCGACGTCGAGGTCGGCGACGGCGAGGCCGCCTTTGACGCCGGTGCGGGCGAGGACGTCGCCGCCGGGGCCGACCACCTTCGCCTGTCCGAGGAAACGCAGCCCGCCCTGGATGCCGGTCTGATTCGACGACACCAGCACCACCTGGTTTTCGGCGGCCCGCGCGGAGTCGTAGAGGTCGAACAGCCGAGACTGCCGGTCCTGCGCCAGCCGTTCGGCCCGGTCGGTGACGCTGGCGGGCCAGGCGGAGAGGACCGAGATGATCCGCGCCCCGTCGAGCGCCAGCGTGCGGGCGGCCTCGGGGAAGGTCTTGTCGTAGTCGATGAGCATTCCCATCCGCCCGACCGGGGTGTCGAATGCGGTGAACGCATCGCCCGCGGCGTAGGCGAGCGATTCCCCGGCCGGCTGGTGGACCTTGCGGTGGCTGCCGAGGATCCCGTCACCGGTGACGCACGCGGCGGTGTTGTACCGGACACCGTCGCACAATTCGGTGTAGCCGATGCACACGGTCATCGATCCCGCCATCCGTGCGATCTCCTGCAGTTCCGACCCGTCCGCCGCGAGCGCGGGCGGGAGTTCGTCCGGGTCGGGGCTGCGCAGGTCGGAGATATAGCCGCCGAGGCACGCGTCGGGGAGGACGAGCAGGTCGATGCCGTCGTCGCGGGCCTTGGCGATCAGTGCGTCGAGCTTGAGCAGCGCTCGCTCGACGTCCCGGCCGAAGTGGCCGGCGAGCGCGGCCAGTCTGGTTGTCCCCATGGGTTCAGGCTAGTGACGACACGGACGGACGCACATTCGCTTCGCACTGGATTCGTTCGGAAAGGTACTCGGCGTCGCGGGCCACCCCGGCAAACCGCCCGGAACCCCAGGTGTGCTGCCACGGCAGGCCGAGGAAGAACAGGCCCGGCACCGCGGTGACGCCCCGGTTGTGGCAGGGATGGCCCTCGCCGTCGAACACCCCGGCGTGCAGCCACCGGTAGTCGGTGCGGAAACCGATGGACCACACCACCGACGTGATCCCCGACGACGCCAGGTCGAGCGACGTCGTCTCCCGCTCCGGCCGCCACACCGGGACGTACCGAGCCTCGGTGGGAGCAACGATCCCGGCGCGCTCGATGTAGGCGTCGATGGAATCCTTGATGCTCTCCGCGACAACGTCGGCGGCGTCGAGCGACGACGCGAGCGTCGGCGCAAACTGCAAGGTGCCGTCGACGACCTCGAGCAGCCGCCCGTACAGATTCATGCCCTGCAGGGCGAAGGCGCGCAGGTCGATGTCGCGGCCACCGTCCCGGCCGGTGACATAGTGGTTGGTGTTCTCACGCTTGGCGAGGCCACCGGGGTGGTCGGCGATCGACACGTCGTAGGTGCCCATGTCGTGTAGCCAGGCGACACAGTCGCGGCCCCGGTAGAAGCGGGCGACCCGGGGCGCGCCACCGGTGACCAGGTGCACGGTCCGTCCCGAGAGCATGAGGTCCTCGGCGATCTGCGCCCCCGACTGGCCGTTGCCGACGACGAGCACCTCCCCGTCCGGAAGGACTTCGGCGGACCGGTACTGCGAGGAGTGGATCTGCTCGATCGAGGCCGGCAGGCGCTCGGCGAACCGGGGAATCACCGGGGTGTGGTAGCCGCCGGTCGCCACCACCACCTGGCCGGCGTGCAGAGGTCCCTGCGTGGTGTCGACGTCGAATCCGCCATCGGCGGACTGGTGCACCGAGGTTACCGTCACGCCCTCGCGGACGGGCGCCGGGAAGGTCTCGGCGTAGCTGCGGACGAAGTCGTAGGTCTGCTCCCGCGTCATGAACCCGTCCGGGTCGCCGCCGGTGTAGCTGTATCCGGGGAGGGTGCACTGCCAATTGGGGGTGACCAGGGTGAAGTTGTCCCAGCGGCTGTCGCGCCATTCATGGGCGATCGAGTCCCGCTCGAGGACCACATGGTCGATGCTGCGGTGCGTCAGGTGCCAGCTGATCGACAGACCGGCCTGGCCGCCGCCGATCACCACCACGTCATGATGCGTCGTCATCGCGTTCCTTCCGAGACGGTCGCCGGGTGCATGTCGAGGACCCGGACGAGGGAGGTGGGGGTGTGCGCGGAGGCGACCTTCTCCAGCTCGTGGAGTTGTTCGGCCGCGGAGGTGCAGTACATGCCGAACTTTGCCTTGACCCGTTCACTGGCTTCGGTGAGTGCGGCCCGCGACCGCCGCAGGAAATCGGCGACGCTGTACTCCTCGCCGACGGTCAGGTAGTCGTGCATCACCAATGAGGGGGAGTAGCAGGACTGTTCATGTCCGTCCGGCCACTGCACTCGGAACGTCATCTCAGGCATGGGAGGGTACTTTCCGGGTGGCGGAGGGTCGCTGTTCGGGGGAAAGCAGTGTTCCGGTCACGTGGTTCTCGGCGACGACGTCGCCGTAGACCTCGGGGCGCCGGTCGCGGAGGTTGTACATCCCGCCGCTGCGGATGGCCGCGATCTCCGCCTGCACGTCGAGGCGTGCGGACGCCAGCCCCGGGCGGATGCCGGTGTCGGCGAGGATGTCTCCGCCGGGGCCGACGATCTTGGCGCTGCACACGAATCGGAGCGACCCGAAGGTGCCGGCCTGGTTGGACGCGACCCAGACCACCTGGTTTTCGGTGGCCCGGGCCCGGTCGTAGATGTCGAAGCGCTGCTTCCAGCGGTCGTTCGCCATGTTCTCCGCCGGGGCCGTGCGGGCGGTCGGCCACGCGGACAGCGAGGTGATGATCTCCGCGCCGTCGAGGGCGAGGGTCCGGGCGGCTTCGGGAAACGCCTTGTCGTAGCAGATCTGCATGCCCATCCGGCCGACGGGAGTGTCGAACGCGTTGTAGGCGTCTCCTGCTGCGTAGCAGAGGTTCTCGCCGAGCGGTTGGTGCACCTTGCGGTACGACCCGAGGATCCCGTCACCGTGCAGGGTCACGGCAGCGTTGTATCGGGTGAGGCCGTCCGCCTCGCAGAAGCCCAGGGTGATCACCAAGTCGCCGGCCATCTCGATGACCCGGCGCAGTTCCGGGCCGTCCAGTTCGAGTGCCGGAGGCAGCCTGCGCAGACGACGATCGCGTTCCTCCTCGGTCTCGTCGTCGCCGCCGAGGCTCGGCAGGTAGCCGCCCAGGCACGCCTCCGGCAGAACGAGCAACGAACTACCTGCTGCGCTCGCCTGCTCGATCAGATCCCCGATCGTGGCATATGCCTGTTCCATGTCGCGGCCGAATTCGGCGGCCGCGACTGAGATTCCGATTTCTGTCATGCTGGTCCCAATCCCGTGACGGTGGAGTGCACCGCACGTGTGATCACACCGTCGGGCCAGCGCAGGCCGACCCCCGGTTCGGTAGTCAGTTGCCCGCACACCGCGGAGGTGGCGGGTCCGGTATCCACGTCGTGTGGGCGGCCCGGTCGATCAGCGCTGATCATCGCGAACCCGGGAAAGCAGGTGATCCAGTCACCCATAGTCGCGTCGGCCGGCGCCGGGATCGCCGCGACGTCGAGCACGGCACCGGTGCCGCAGGCCTCGGCGAGCATGCCCGTGGTTCCGGCGATTCCAGCCATGCTGACGTCCTTCGCCGCGGCCGGTCGCGTCCGCGGCACATACGACCCCAGCAGTGTCAGCTCGTCGCGGGTCCGTTCGGAGCTCGAATCCCATTGCTGGGTTCCATATCCGGTCCGCCAGGAGCCGGAAAGGTCAGCGGTGAGCCGGAGTTCGTCCCCGGTCCGGCCGCCGCCGGCCGGTACCGGATCCGTGGTGCGGCCGAGCGCGGTCACCGACAGCGCGCCGGGGACACCCACCTGGGTGTGTCCTCCGAGGACGGGCACCCCCCACGCCGCGCTCGCCCGGCTCAGCCCGCGGATTACCCGGGTCAGGATCGATCGGTTGGGAGCGCCCACCGCGTCGAGCAGGCCGACCGGGTCGGCGCCCATCGCGGACAGGTCATTGAGGTTCACCAAGGCCGCGCACCAGCCGGCCCACTCGGGGTCACGCTCGACCATCGACGGGACTATCGCATCGCACGCGGCGATCAGGTCGGTGCCGGGTACCGGTGCACCGTCATCGCCGCGGAACCCTGACCCACCCAGCGCAGATGGAGCCGACTCGAGCGGCGCCAACGCCTCCGCGAGGATCGCCTTCGTGGACCGGGCGAGTCGCTCGATCCGGTCGATCGGCCAGCGCATCAGCACGTGCGGTTGTCCCGCGACCGTGATGTCGGTGACCCGTTCCCAGCCGAGCCGGACGAACATCGGCTCGTTCGGGGACTGCACGGTGGCCTCGAACCGCAGCACCCCGTGTGTCTCGGCGTACGCGCACGCCGCACGGACCAGAGCCTTGCCGATCCCGTGTCCGTTCCGGGCACGGCGATCCACGACGAGCCGGCCCCCGGTCCACCAGCCCAGGTCGACGCCGTCGGTGACCGGTGCCAGGCGAACGCCGCCCAGCACGGTGCCGTCCGGACCGGCTGCGACCAGCACGACCGTTCTGGGGTCGTCGTCGACGTCGTCGAAGTCGGTGCCCTGGAACAACCCCTGCTCGGCGACGAACGTCTCGCGGCGCAGGCCGTGATAGGTGGCGAGGTCCGAGGCGGTGTCGGCCCGGTGAATCAGGAACGTCTGCTCGGCCGGGCTGGGATCCGGGCCGGTGAGGACCGCCAGATCCGGCGGCCCCGCCGTGGTGAGCCCGTAGAGTGAACCCATATCGAGCATGTCAGCCTCCCGCATTCTGGAGCACGCTGCAGGCACCGCACGCCGCGCAGCCGGCCTTCTGATCCGCGCCGCGCATCCCGGCGGCCCGCAGCGCCTTCGCCACTCGTGACGTGACGTCCTCGAGCAGGGCCGCGCTCGGGGCTTGTGCACCGTCCTCATCGACCGCGAGGGTGCCCGCGAGTGGGCGGAACGGGACCACGAACGGGTACACGCCCATGCCGATCAACTCCTCGGCGCCGGCGACCAGCTCGTCCGGGTCCTCACCGAGGCCCACCAGCAGATACGTCGACACCTGGTTGCGGCCGAACACCCGGACGGCTTCCCGCCACGCCGCCCGGTACTCGCCCAGCGGCACCGTCGACTTGCCCGGCATCCACCGCGAGCGCACCTCGTCATCCAGCGATTCGACGTGAATCCCGATCGACTCCGCCCCCGCCGCAAAAAGTTCGGTGATGGACGACAAGTCTCCAGGCGGTTCGCACTGCACCTGGATCGTCAAGTCCGGCACGGCGGCCTTCACCGCCGCAACGCACCGCACCAGGTGCCGGGCGCCACGATCCTTGGCGGCCGACGTGCCCGTTGTCATGATCATCTGACTGACCCCGTCGAGCCGGACCGCCGCCTCGGCGACCTCGGCGAGCTGCTCCGGCCGCTTCACCGCGATCGTCGAACCTGCGGCCAGCGACGCCTCGATCGAGCAGAACCGGCACCGCTGATCCGCGTCATAGCGGATGCACGTCTGGACGACGGTCGTGGCCAACACATTCGAGCCGTGCAGGCGGGCGATCTTCTCGTAGGAGACCCCTTCCGCGGTCTGCAGGTCGTAGAACTTCGGTCGCCGAACGGGCTCGATATCGATGCCCAAGTCGGTGCCGTTCATCAACAGGCGGTTACCGCTGACCTCGTACGGACTGTCCGACCGGACGGGGATGGCGCCCCCGAATCCGCCGATCAGCACGTGGCCGTCGTCGCTGGGGCCTGCTCCGGACCGCCGGCGCACCGGTGCGTCCAGGCCGCGGATCCCGCGGACCGCGAGGTCAGCTCGAGTGGACAGGCCAGTCATGTCGTTTCACCTCAGACCATGTACGTGGAATTGATGATCGCGCCCTTGCGGGAGTAGTGGATGATCGCGTCCTGCACGTCGAGCGGATGCGCAGGGATCACCCCCTCGATGAGGTCCTCTTCCCGGCCGCCGTGCAGGGCGAGGCCGAAGCGGCACGCGAAGACCCGGCCGCCTTCCTGGATGAACGTCGCCAAGGCGTCGTTGATGTTCTGTTCGCCCGGGAATCCGTTGTCACCGGTCGTGGGGAACCCGCGAGTGGCGAGGCAGTTGATCGCGCCGGGGCCGTAGAAGTAGATGGCGGACTCGAAGCCCTTGCGAAGGGCGCGGGTGGCCTGGAGAACCGCCACGAAACTCACCGACGACTCATGGGCGATGCCGTGGACCAGGGTGAAGTAGCTTTCGCCGTTCTCGGCCTTGTAGTCTGGGAAGATCTTGGTAGAGCCGTAGATGTTGGTGCCCTTGGGCAGCGCCGGATGCGGGATCTCACCGAGTGACTTCTCGATGTTTTCCGCGATGGTCTGGTCGATATCGGACACGTGCTACTCCTCGGGCGTTTGGTGGTCTCGATCGGCGGAGCGGGAAATCCCGTTCGCTTGCCTGAAACAAGTACACGCACCGGCTATTTCGATTTGGTTCCGCGGGGAATAACTCCACGTTTCCGAGCCCTCACCTCCGAACGATCTGCGTAACATGCCCGAAGCAAAGCATGATCAATCGGTCAGAGCGTTGTGATCGGTAACGCGTGACTCCTACCGTCGCGGACATTGCCGTTGCATCCGGCTCGGTACCGTCTCGCAAGGAGAGTCACGTCGCCCTACGTCAAGTCCCCGGACCTGGTAACGGCGATGATCGACGCCGGTGCGTCTGAGCAACTGGGCCGCGTATCGTCGGTATGGCAACTCCACGATCCACTTCGAGAAGGTCATCCATCACGCGTGGACGCGGGTGGAGATAATGGTTGCCAAGCGCCGCAAGCGCTCCCGCGACTACGGGTGGTCGGTGCCGGCCTACCAGTCTCCGGACCACCTTGGGCTGATCTCCCTGTCGGGAACTGTCGAGCGCAGGGCCGGTCCGGTGCCGGGGCGCGCGGCGTAGAGCATGGGATTTCTCGGGCGATCTGTTCGAGTGGCTGCGCCAAGGACGGTGGTGTGGAGCCGCCGGCGGCTTCGAAAACCAATCCTCGGAAGCCGAGATCAACGATATGTGCGAGAAGTCGCCTGTCATCCCATGGCGGCGCGGAGCAGCGCGACCGGTGGGAAGGGTGCGTCGGGAAGGTCGAGGGTGTGCCGTCGTAGTGGATGCGGTCGTTCACACCGCGGCCGGTCCGGGGGAGGGACCGAGTCTAGTAGGTAGCACTAATCTTTCCACTCATACTTGCAGTGAACCGCACGAAAATTGCTTGGACGCATGGCTCTGTTGTGTGGACGATTGGTCCCGTATCGGGTAGCGCATTCTCGGAACAATCAAAGGATGACAACAAACACCGCGCCTGAAATCCTCCCCCCACGCCGCTCTGAGCGCGCTGGGTGGGCGGGGGTGCTTATCCTCATGGCCACCAGTTTTACGCTGGTGCTCGCTGAATTTCTTCCGCCCAGTCTGCTGACCCAGATGGCAGCCTCACTTGACATCACTGAGGGTCAGGCGGGACAGACGGTCACCGCGACCGCGTTCATGGGATTTTTGGTGGCCCCCGTTGTTGGCATGATGTTTCCCCGGCTGGACCGGCGAACGCTTCTGGCTGGGGTTGCTCTGACCGCTGCGGTGTCCAACATTCTGGTAGCCATCGCACCCAATCTCGTGCTGTTACTCATCGCCCGGTTGATCCTTGGGGCCGCAATTAGCGGATTCTGGGCAATGTCGCTGGCGATCGTTTCCCAGCTGGTGGCACCGGAACGCCTGGGCCGTGGCCTTATGCTCGTGAACGGCGGTACTACCGTGGCCACGGTGGGCGGAGTGCCCCTGGGTGTCTACCTTGGCTCCGTGTTTGATTGGCGCGTGGTGTTTGTCGGTGTGGCCGTGGTGTCGGTGCTGGTCGCTATCTCGTTGCGGGCCATGTTGCCTGCAATCGCTCCTGCGACCACCACGGGATTCCGTGAATTGGCGGACACCCTCAAAGTGCCTGGCCTGTCGTTGGGTCTGATAGGGCATGTGCTCACCGTCCTTGGCCACTTTGCCGCGTTCACCTATATTCGGTTGGCGTTCGAGCAAGTACCCGGCATCGGCGCGGGCGGAATCGCTGGGTTGTTGGCGGCGTTTGGTATTGGAGGCCTTACCGGAAACGTCGTCGTCGGGCTGCTCGTGGATAAGCACCTAAACCTGATGCGTGTGGTTGTGCCTGCACTCATCGGCTTTGGCATCGCTACAGTCGCGCTCTTCCCGGGACATTTCTGGGCCGTGGGCGTAGGTGCGACAGCATGGGGTATTGGATTCGGGGCTTGGTTGCTGGTGGTCAGTACGTGGATCGGACGGCTCGCTCAGGATCGGATGGAATCCGTAGGCGGGCTGATCGTGACCGGATTCCAGATTGCGATCACTCTTGGAGCTGGACTCGGTGGCGTGGTTGCCGATAACGCCGGAGTCCAACGGATCAAAAGCGTTTTACTGGTCTCCATCCGAACTTCGGTCAAATATGATGCCGGGGTTTGACCTACCAGCGTGGTGAAGCGCTCCGCGAAGGCTGATCGAGACATGGTTGCCACCTGCGCCAGGTTTCGCACGGTCCAGGCATCCCCGGGACTCTCATGGATCGCATCGAGTGCGCGAGCAATGAACGGGTCCGACACCTGGTGCAGCCACCGCTCGGGGGCGCAGCCAAGCTCCGCCCAAAGCCGGATTGCGGCTGAGACGATGGTGGTGGAAATGAGGCTGCACACCACCGCATCACCTTCCCGACTGAAATCGGAAGCGTTGGCTTGTCCGCTGAGCATACCCTCAATGAGCATCGCCATATTCGGTTCACGTACAGAGAACTCCCTCACCAACAGAGTGTTGGGGAAAGTGCCGAGAGTCTGAGCTGAGCCGCCGGACGGCAGAAACCATGCGTTGATAACGTTGGACTCACGCCTAGGAGGCCGCTGAATTATCGGCGCGCCTCCCGGGTTCATCGGCCTGAGCTGGGAAAATGGGTTCATGCAGGGTGTGGAGCGGGCGGATCGGGAGCTTCTGGACGCGGCGGCGTTGG
>SEEV01000542.1 GCA_004211695.1 Rhodococcus sp. (in: high G+C Gram-positive bacteria) | reverse complement strand
GAGCGGGCCGATTCCTTCCGGGCGCACCTGCAGACCGCGCTGACCGTGCACGCCACTTTGGTCGGGCAGCAACAGAACGCGGAGATGCATCACCTCACCGAGGCCAGCGTCGCCCAGAATGAGGAGGTCAAGAAGATCTCCGCCTGGGCGGCGATCTTGTTCGCCCCCACCCTGGTCGGCACCATCTACGGGATGAACTTCGACCACATGCCCGAACTGCACTGGGTCACCGGCTACCCGGTCGCGCTGGCCCTGATGCTGATCACCTCCCTCGCCTTGTTCGCGGTATTCAAACGTCAGCGCTGGCTGTAGACGACGTCAGCGCCGGCTGTAGACGAGAAGAAGTATCCCTGATGGCCCTGCGCACCAACTGCGCCAGCCGGGTTCCTTCCCTGTCTCCGTCGCGGCCGGAACCGGCGTCGTCCTGATCCGGTGCGTCCCCTGAAGGCCCAAACTCGTCGCCCATCGACCTCGCCCGGAATCGCCACGGGGACTGCGCGTTTCGGTCCGCCCGGCGACCGTCCCGCACCGCGCCATGCGCCGCAGCCGGACCCATATCGCTCCGCAAGGAAGTCTTCGGAACCATCCGACCCCCGCCTTCTCGAGGGAGAGAAGACTGGTCTCATGACTCGTCACAGGCGGTGGACACCACGGCCGCTGCATCGCACACCGACGCCGCCATCGGCGGAGGATTTGTACGACGACCTGCGAGAACGATTGCCCGCGGAGCTGCGTGATCAACCCGACGACCAGATCCCGCCGCTCTGGGCGGCGTGGTCCGAAGCCCGATCCGGATACGACGCCGATCACCTCATCCGCACCTTCCAGCTCACCCCGGCGCTCGCACATCGCCTCGTCGACCTCGCACACGGGGAGCGGCGATCCTGACCTTGTGGGCCGGACCCGCACGGCCGCGGCTCGGGGGCAGCGCACCCCGCGGATGCGCTTCGCGTTCGCCTCCTGTCAATTGTGGAGTTCAGGGTTCTACACCGCCTACGAGCACATGAGCGAGGAAGACCTCGATCTCGTCGTCCACCTGGGCGACATTTACGAGCGCGAGTGGAGACACGGCCGCGAGGGTATGCCGATGGGGGTGGACCGCGACGAAGCCGTCGATCTGTCCGGCTACCGAATGAGGGCTGGTTCCCGGTGTAGCAGGGCGCCCGCGATCGTTTGCTGGATCGGTGGGTGTCTGCTGGAGGTGGATCCCCCGCCACGGTAGGGAAGGTGATGCACGGTGCATCATCGTGAGCGTCTTGGCGGGCGTTCCCTTGTGTCCTGGCGCTTGGGGTGGCAGGGGTCCCTGGGTGCGGGGTGAACGGTGTTCTGCATGGCTATACGAGGTCGGCTCGATTGGGTCGGACTTGGCGCAGGGTCGGGCGAATCTGCGCGAGCGCAGCGTGCCATTGTTCGGGGTTGCTCGCGCGGCGTTGCGTTGTGCGATCGCGGAGCGGCGAGTTTCTTGTTCGCGGCGTCATGCTGCGTCGGGCGTCGTGCGGAGTTGGCTGGGGGAGAAGCTGTGTCCAGTCGATGGGTGAGGCGCCAGCGGAGGAGGGCGACCTGAACTGATCCGGGCTGCAGATGGCCAGGTTTATCCGCGTCGGGTGGTGTCGCGGTCGAGGGTGCATGCGATGTCGTGGCCGGTCCAGTGGGTGGGTGATTGGAGTGGGGCGCGGTGGAACGCGAGGCGCCGGGTGGCGCGCGTGCGTCGCGGGCACGTTGGTTGGTGTGGGTGTGGGGGAGTGGTGTCGACGACGACTATCGGAGAGCTGAGTGCCCAGATGGAGGCTGCGTGGTGTTGTACGGCGAATGCGTTGCGGTGCATCGAGGCCTTCGGTGGGGAGCACGGAGGCGAGCGGCTGCAGGCACCGGTCGAACCGACCACCGATGGCGGGCTGCTGGTCGGGCGTGTCCTGATCGCTGCCGGGGCGGCAGGGTCTGGGGCGCCGGAGGGTCCACCGGCTCGCCGAGGTGCGGATGGGTCGGCGGTTCTATTTCGGCAGCTGGTCCGTGGGCGCGTGCGCGTCGAGAATTCGCTCCCGCATCCACGCGTCGAGGTGTTGCTCGGCCTCGGCGACCTGCCGGAGGAGGTGCGGACGCAGCTGGGTGATGTCTCCGGGTGCGGCCTCGCGGAGTAGCCGCGGATGGGCGGAGTGCCGGTTGTCGATGAGAGCGAGCAGGAGGTGTTCGGTGCCGATGCGGTCGTGTCCGAGCAGCGAGGTTTCCTGCAGGCTCTGTTCGAGGACCTTCTTGGTGAGCGGGGTGAACGGGATGTGTGCTGATCGGGTTGTCCGGTGCCGGTGCCGGTGCCGGTGCCGGCGAGTCGGTGGTCGATGACATCGGCGGAGATGCCCCACGATTCCAGTGCTGTCGCTGCGTCGCCGTCACTTTCACGGAGGAGGCCGAGCAGGAGGTGTTCGCTGCCGAGGTACTCGTGGTGGTGTGCCCGGGCCGCTTCGGAGGCCAGGTCGACGGCGTGTCGTGCTGGATCGGCAAATCTTTCGAACACGGGTCTGGGGATTCTGCCCCGTACGCATGAAAGACCGTGAATCAGCAATAGCCTGCGGGGAGTCCACGTTCCTGGCATGCTCTTGGGGTGGTTGGGGCTGGTGTGACAGGCGACTGGAGTCAGCTCTCCTACCGGCAGGACAGTCGAGTCTCCGATGCACAGGAGTTCATATGACGACGTTGTCGATGAGCGGTTCTTCCCGGATCGGTCGTGGCTGGACACGGCGGTGCGGTGCGGTGGTGCTCGGTGGCGGGGTGGCCGTGGCCGGGTTGGTGGCGGTGGCGCCGGTCGCGGCGGCGGACGTCGTCATCGGCACGTGCACCATCGTCGACAATCCCACCCCGGCCACCCACACGGTCTGCCCCGGTGCGGACCTGTCCGGTGCGGACCTGTCGGGCGTGGACCTGTCCTACGCGGAGCTGTCCGGCGCGAGCTTCGTCGCGTCAAGCCTGAACTCCGCGAACCTGACCGCGGCGGATCTAACCAACGCCCTGCTCGGCCAGGAGGAGGGGTTCACCGACCTGGAAAACGCGAACCTGACCGGCGCGGACTTCAGCGGGACGCTTCTGAGCCCCGGAAATCAGACCTCACAGGCGGACTCCGGCGGCACCGCGACGGTCTCCTGGGGCGATCCCGCGGAGACATTCGGCTATCCGGTCACGTTCGGACCCTGCACTCCTGCGTCGGGAAGCGTGTTCTCGGTGGGTACGACATCGGTCACCTGCAACGTGAGTACCACCGTGGGAGGTCCGGGTACCGTGACTTTCGACGTCGACGTAGCTCCGTACGGTGTTGCTCCCACTATCTCGGGTGCGCCCCCGGCGGGCACCGTCGGCACTGCCTACAGCTTCGCGTTCACCGTCGCCGGCGCCCCGGCCCCGACGGTGACCACGACGGACCCGCTGCCTGCCGGACTCACCTTGTCCGCTGCGGGTGTGCTGTCGGGGACGCCCACCGCGGCGGGGTCGTTCCCTATCACCGTCACCGCGAGCAACGGCGTGACGCCGGATGCCACCACCGGCGTGAGCATCGAGATCGCACCCGCGTCGACGAACGGCTCGCTCGACGACCTGTTCGGCGGTCTGTTCGCCAA
>SEEV01000541.1 GCA_004211695.1 Rhodococcus sp. (in: high G+C Gram-positive bacteria) | reverse complement strand
CGCCGCCGGTGGTAGGTCGTCTCGATCCACCCGACGATCGCCAACCGTAGTTCCTCACGGCTGCTCCAGCGGCGACGGTCGAGGACATTGCGTTGCAGCAACGCGAAGAACGATTCCATAGCCGCGTTGTCACCACATGACCCCACCTTCCCCATGGAACCTTGTAAACCATTGCAGACCAACAATTCTATGAACATTCCGGAACGGAATTGGCTGCCGCGATCGGAATGTACGACGGTGCCGTGCGGGTTGCGGAGCGCGATAGCATTTCGCAGCGCCGAACACGCCAGGTCCGCGGTCATCCGGTCGGCGATCGAATAGCCGACGATCCGGGTGGAGAAGCAGTCCTTGATCGCGCAGAGGTAGAGCTTGCCCCTCATCGGTCCAGTGCTCGGTGGGGGCACCTCCCTGCACGTAGTGCTCGGGGGAATGTCGGTCAACCACAACCGGTTGGGCTGCTGGGCGCTGAACTGCCGCCTGACGAGGTCGTCATGGACCGGCGGCCCGGATCGGCGATGAAGGCCGCGCTTCTTCGCGAACACCGAGAAGATCAGCTGCTGCGAACACAGCCGATGGACGCGGTTCTCGCCGGCGACGATGCCGTGGGTAGGTAGTTCGTCGGCGATGAACCGGTATCCGAATTCCGGATCGCCGGCGTGGATATCGAGTGCGGCGTTGATCGGATCGAGCAGCCGGATACGTTTGCGGGCCTCGCGGAGCTCGTCGGATTCGTCCCGTGTGAGGCCGGGTCGGGTGCCGTCCTCGATGTCGGCCTTGCGCAGCCAGTTCTTCAGACAGGTCTCTTCAGATCCCGAAATCCTTGGCGATCTGCTCCAGCGGTGCTTCGCGTTTGCGGGCCACGGCGACGACGTCGCGGCGGAACTCTTCCGGGTACGGCTTCGGCATGTCGATCATCCTTCCACCGTGAGGGCGGATCCCTCGCAGGTCAGGTGTCAACCAGAGCCGGGGCAGTCCCAAGCGATCAACGCGATCTGTGTGCCGGACTTCGACTGTGCCCGGACCGCTGCACGCCAGGCCGACGAAGTGCGGGCCCGCGGCGAGGACCGGCCGCTGCTCGGCATTCCGATGACAGTCAAAGAGTCCTACAACGTGACCGGCCTGCCCACGACCTGGGGATGCCGCAATACGCGAACTATCTGCCCGCCGAGGACGCGGTCGTGGTGTCGCGCTTGAAGGCCGCGGGTGCCGTGATTCTCGGCAAGACCAATATGCCATTCATGCTGCAGGACTGGCAAAGCTTCAACGAGATATACGGCACTACCAATAACCCGTGGGACCACGTCGCACGTCGGGCGGCATCCTCCGGCGGATCAGCGGCGGCGCTGGCATCGGGATTGGGCGCGCTGTCCATCGGCTCCGACCTCGTAGTTCACTGCGCAACCCGGCGCACTTCTGCGGTGTCTACGCACAAGCCGACATTTGGCCTCGTGTCGACCTGTGGGATGGTACCGCCGCCCGCGCTGGCGTGGCCGGTCGAGGGCGACCTTGGCGTCTGCGGTCCGAGGGCGCGCACCGCCCGCGACCTCACATTGCTGCTCGACGTGATGGCGGGACCGGACCCGCTGACGATCGGCGTCGCCTACGATCTGACTCTGCCGCCCGCTCGCCACCAAAGGCTTTCCGACTTCCGTGTCCCGGTCCTCGACGAGCATCCGCTCATTGCGACCGGTTCCCCGGTGCGGGACGGGGTGACCGAGTCGCCGCCGCGCTCGTCGACGGCGGCGCCCGCGTCGAACTGCGCAGTCCGCTCTTGCCCGATCTGACCGAAGCCGCGGTGCTCTATGCGCAGTTGATGACTTCGGACATCGGCGCGCGTATCCTCGCCGAAGCGTACGAGCAGCTAAGAATCCGCGCCGCCGAGCTGAACGCGGACGACCAGAGTCTTGACGCGGCGCGGCTGCGCGGCATGGTGTTCAGTCACCGCGATTGGATCCAGGCGGACCCCCGCCGTGAAATGCACCGCCATACCTGGCGGCAATTCTTCGCCGAATTCGATGCCGTGGTGTGTCCGATCACCGCATTGGGGGCGCCGGCCCGCTCGCCGGTGACCTATGACGGCGCTCCCGTTCTGGCCTTCTCGTTGCCGTCCACCGGTGTTTCAGGCCGGACGGAGGGCAGGGGTGGTGCAATGAAGGTGTGTGACGAGATGAGTGAGCGATGAAGCAGATCCTGAAGACGGTGCTGGTGTGCCTGGTCGTCGGCGCCGCGGTGCTTGTGGTGTGGGCGGTCGTGTCGCGACCGAACTCGCCCGAGCCGCCGCGCCCGCTGCCCGATTCCGCGGTCATGATCCACGGCGGACCGACGACGTGCAGTGAATTATTCGGGCAGCCCTGTGATTTCGGGTTGCAGTCCGCCTTCAACCGGTGGGGGACAGGTCTCGCTCCGTTCGTCGATTCCGGGGTCCTGGGCCCGTACGCCGAGCGGATCGGGTTCGTGGCGTCGGCGAAGCTGAGTCTGGATGCCTGCGTACTCTCCCACACCACCGGAAAGACGGTCCTCGAATTCGTCGAGCAGGCGCAACGGCAACACCCGGACGCCGGGAGCCCCGAGTTGTTTCCGTTCTGGAACCGGACCCGGCAAACCCTGTGTCCCCTTTGACCCGCACAGTCGATTATGGCTTGACGTCGACGATGTTCCGCCGCATCACTTGTCGCAGGCGATCCCGTCCTGTCCGGTCGAGCTTGGTATGAGAGCTACCCGGGCGGCATCGGCCGAAACCTCTGAACGTAGAATTCCCAATTCCAGGTGGACAGGAATGCTTGCGCCGCTTCGTATCCGTTCCGGTGAAGAGCGTCGATATCCTCCTGGTCAAGGTCGAAGTCCAGGACCCCCACATCGGTGGAGTCCACCCTGATTGCGCGGACACTCACCCACGGCTGGTTGAGGTACGCCTGATCGCGGCCGACGAGCATGGTGGTGAGAACGCTCTCGAACAGGTGCGGTGGTCCGAGAATGCGCAGGAGTCTGAGATGGGGGATGACGTCATCGTTCCCGGCCGGCAGATTGGGCAGGACGGTGACCCCGAAGGTGGGCCATCGCGGCAGCTGTCCATCGGTCCGATCCAGAGAATCGATCGGGAAGTTCGAGAGCACTCCGCCGTCCACCAGCGTCGAGGTCATTCCGGCGGCGCTGGTCAACGAGACAGGGCGGAAGAAAAACGGGATGGCCATGGATGCCCGCACCGCGTCGGCTACGGACTGGGCGTCGGGGTCGCGGCCGTAGACCCGTTCGAAGTCCCAGGGCAGTCGCACCAGCTGCCCGGTCGTCACGTCGGTCACGGTGACCACAATCCAAGCCTTCCTATCTTTGCCGCTTCGTCGTCAGTGAAGGGCGGATTCCAGGGCATATGTGGCGTCCAGATTTCAAGTCCATCAGAATCACCGGAGAGGCCGACACTCACATCGTCCGGTAGTCGACATGCCTACACGGAACGACGGGCACCGTCGGCGCGGTCGCCAGTGCGGCCGGCCCTATATATGACGTGCGATTGCAGCGTCTACATAGATCTCATACTTCCTACCACTGACGTGGCTGGTTTTGGAGATGTATGTTCTTCACGGCTACCCGTGACACCGTGCGGTGTTGCGGGTTGTACCGTGTCCCACACCGACGCTTGTGGCGCAGGAACAGTCTTTGTCTGGTTCACCCCCACCGGCGGTGTCGCGGTGGGCAGGCTGCGGCGGACACGGCGATGCCGCGGCCTGCTCGGAGTGGGACACATCTTGTCGCGGCATCGGCGCACCGGCGCATGCTCGATCACCCGGATCTGGGGATTCCGGCCGCGCTGCCGAACGGCTTGTCCGCGTCCCAGCAATGCCCGTTTGGCCAGGTTCACACCGGCCATATGGTCACGGTTTCCGCCGATTTTGCACTGCTCACACCATGCCCGGTGGTAACCGCCGGGGCGAGAGAGTGGTTCGTTGCAGCCCGGACACAACCCGGAAGATCCGCGTGCCGGTACGGACACCACCGTCACACCGACACCGGCGGCGGTGTGGGTGAGAGCGTCGACCGCCTGGCGGCGGGCGGACTGCGCGGCCCGGTTGTTGTTGACCCGTCCGTGTCCGCGGGTTTCGAGGGTGGTGAGGTCTTCCACCGCGATCACCGTCGCCCCCGCCGCGGCGGCGTAGTCGGTGACCTGGCGGGCGAAGTGGAACGCCATTTCCCGGTTGATCTTCCGACTTATGTTTGTGTCAGCGGTCCGTGGTCGGGTTAGCTGCCCGTAACGTGCCGTAGCAGACCGGAAGGTTTGACTCCTGATCTTCCTGTCACCCCCCATCC
>SEEV01000540.1 GCA_004211695.1 Rhodococcus sp. (in: high G+C Gram-positive bacteria) | reverse complement strand
CCATTCGCGGCTGCACTCACGCGAGAACTTCCGTCCATCACCATTTCGGACCGGTTCATCAGCCTCCACACATTCAAGAGGGCAGGACATGTCCTTGATCAGGATGGACGAACCACCGGATTGATCCCACGGGCCATCTTCTAGCGGGAACCGAACAACCCGTAAACAGCCGACACCCGGAGCTCTTGGGGGTAACCGGTCATCGATCCGCTTCCGGAAGGGCAGGTCATTGACATCGACAACCTTGTTGGCGCCCTCCTGCTCGGCGCCAACGACGCCAGCCCAAACGCCACCGCCAGCACCAGCCAGTCGCTGAAGATCTCGGGTCGGCGGCGACCCGGCTCTCCAAATTGGCAGGCATGACAGGCCACAAGCTGGAGACGCGCCGCGGCACGAACTCGGGGTCCGGGCGGTGGGTTCGCAGTCCTCCAGCGGTCAATGCCGTCGAAGAAGCGAGTGGTGGTGCACTCGCCTTCAGGCCATCCTTTGTGCGCGTCGATCACCGCGCATTCTTATCACTGAACTGGGCAGATGGCACGTCCCTGTGACGGCCGAAGGGCTACGCCCGCAACGCGATACTGTCCACGCAACGTCCAGCTCTGACAATGGGGGAGATGCCATGACCGATGCAGCAACCACGCCGCCGCTCGGGAAGATCCTGACCGCCGATGAGATCGCCCGGTTCGTGGCCCGCGTCGCGTACCCCACCAGCCCGGTGGTGCTGGTGGACGAGGAACTGGCTCTGGCCGCCCCGGCGCGGGCCTACGGTGATTGGCTCGATGCGCTGGGCCTGCCGGACCTGGCGGAGAAGGCGCGCACGCTTCTGCCCGAGACAGCCGACGGCCGCGCCGCGGCCGACACCGCCCCTGATTCCGGGCCCGGCGCGTAGCGACCACTCCGGCTTGGTTCCCGGCCGCCGGCGCCTGAGGGGTGAGAGAGTGCGGGGTATGACATTGCGGCTGCCCACGACTCTTGCGACGGACTCGGACGCCGCGGCGATCGCGGCTCTGACGAAGTATTACGGCCGCCCGTATCTGGGCGAGGACGCCTTCGTCGGCGCGCACTTCGACTCCTGGTCGAGCACCGGGGAGCGGGTGGGGGAGGCGGACCGGTTCACCGCGGATGATCTGGTTGCGGCGGGTGTTCCTGACGGTGCAGATTCCGCCGACCGGCGGCGCGGGCGATCCTGGGCACGAAGGCGGAGGCGCTGAACGCCCTTCTGGCGGCGGTGGGCCCGGATCGGGACCTGGTTCGATGTTCCGCGTCCCCGGGTGTCTCCGCACGGTTCGTTCACCTCGTTGGGGCCTGATCCGCCGCCGGCGTCGTATTGGGTGAGTTGGGCGGCGCCGGCGGTGTTGGTGGTGGTGTTCGGGTTGGTGACGGTTCCGTGGCGTGCTGCCCGGCAATTCGCCGTTCCGTTTGTGCTGGCGTTTGCGCCGATCGCCGCGCGGGCGGCGTGGTTCGTCATCGGGATGGACCTGTTTTTCACCCCGGACTGAGCTCGCCGGTGCCGCTCGGGCGGCGCGTGAGTTGCTGCTGGGGCTGCTCGACGGTCCGCCCGGCGGGACCTATGTCGAGGGCCGCGACGATCGGCCTTGGCTGGACCCCGAGGCTTAGGTCGTGTTTCAAAGGTGGTTCGGCTGTGAGTTTTCGATCAAGTGGGTGTGTCGCTGCCGTTGAATGAGTGAGGTCTCCGGTATCTGGGTTTAGCGACCAAGCAAAAGCCTGAATATCGGAGACCTCGTGCCCATCGTCGCGGTGCCGGGGCGGGGCGGACGTTACCGACGTGCAATGGGCGGTTGGTGCCGCTGCTGCCTCTGGGTAGGAAGGCGGGTCGTTCGCCGAAGTGGACGAAACGGCAGCTCATCGACGGGATCTGGTGGCGGATTCGGGCGGGTACGACGTGGCGGGATGTGCTGGCCCGGTACGAGCCGTGGCACGGTGTACGGGTTGTTCCGGTGTTGGCGGCGGGCGGGGGTGTGGGTGCGGCGCCGAAGTGTCGCTGCGACGCAGGAACAGCGACGTTGCTCGTGAGGATGCCGCCGTCGGGTCCTGCTCCTGTCGACGTTCCGGTCGTCGGCGTCTGTGCCGACGACCGGTGGTCTCCGGTCCGGTTGCTTCAGGCGTGCGACAACGGCGGGAGACCAGGCACGTCGCGCCCGGGTGAGAGCGCACGAAAGACGCGCTCCGGCGTCATCGGCAACTCGGTGAGCTGGGCACCGACCGCGTCGGCGATGGCCTGGGCGATCGCCGGGGCGATGGGGAGCATGCCGCCCTCCCCCATGCCTTTGGCGCCGAACGGGCCCGCGCCGTGTCCCTGCTCTTGGGTGATCGAGACGAACCGCTCGGGGATGTCCTCCGCAAGTGGGACGCGGTACAGCAGGGCTTCTGCGTTGAGAAGTTCGCCGTTTTCGTACCGCATTTCCTCGAACAGGGCCTGCGCGAGCCCCAGGACGGCGGCGCCTTCATCCTGACCGCGGCAGCCGATCTTGTTGATCACCTTGCCCGCGTCTCCACTGACCGCGAGCTGCAGGACCGTAACCCTGCCGGTCTCCGGGTCGACTTCGACCTCGGCTGCCGCCCAGCCGATCTCGTAGAAGACGCACCGGGCGGCCAATGGCGCATCGGCATCGCTGCGCACCTTGTAGTAGCCGTCGGCCGAGAACTCGAACCCGGTGTGGCCGAAGAACTCCATGATCCGCTGGAAAAGCGGATATGCCTCACCCGTGGGGGTGCGCACCGTCCAGTCGTCGAGCACCGCGGTGGCGGGGTCGATGGCGAACTGTTCACTCGCCCACTCGAGCACTTGCCTACGCAGGTTCTCCGCCGCGTTGCGGACGGCCTGTCCCATCACCACGACGCCGGACGAGGCGTTGGTGCCCTGATCGAAGGGGGTGTGGTCGGTGTCGATGCGCGTGTACACGACGCGGTCACGGCTGGTGTGCAGGACGTCGGCCACGATCTGGGACATCGCGGAATGCCCACCCTGGCCCATCTCGGTGAGCGCGCAATTGAGGAAGACGTCGCCGTTGGCGGTCACCTTCACCCGCGCCATCGCGGGCTTGTTGCCGCCGCCGCTGTCCTTGAGACCGACGCACACTCCCATGCCGCGGTTCCCACCGCGATCCCTGCTGTGGTAGCCGATAGCGTCCGCGACAAGGCGCATTCCCTCGACCAGGTCGGAGTCGATCCCCGCATCCCCCGGCACGAATTCTTCGCCCAGCTTCTTGAGGTTCTTCAGCCTCAGTTCGTAGGGATCCATGCCGAGTCGCTGCGCGATGAGGTCGATCTGACGTTCACCAGCCCACGTGGTCTGCGTGGCACCGAAGCCTCGCATGGCGCCGGCGGGCACCGTATTCGTCGTGACCGCCTTGCAGACCGTGTCGATGTGCTGCCAGCGATACGCGCCCGGCATGCGATAGCCGGCCTTCTCCGCCACCGCCGGACTGTGTTCGGCGTAGGCCCCGCTGTCCAGGAGCACGGTCGATTTGCGGGCGACGAAGGTGCCGTCGGCCTTGACGCCGGCCTTGACGATGAGCTTCGCGGCGTGCTGCGAGACGGTGAGGAAGCCCTCTTCCGTGCTCATGCAGAATCGCACCGGTCGGCCGTCGCTGAGCTG
>SEEV01000129.1 GCA_004211695.1 Rhodococcus sp. (in: high G+C Gram-positive bacteria) | reverse complement strand
ACGCTGAAGGTGTTCTCGACGATCGACGTGGGATCGCCCGGCGCAATGGCACCCTCGGCCTGCTGCGACGGCGCCACCCAGGCGTCGATCTGCCCGGACTTCAGGTTGGCGTACGCGGTCGCGTAGTCGGGGAATTTCACCGGGTTCAGCTTCAGCGTATTCACGACGTAGTCGTCCTGGACGGTGCCCTGGACGACACCGATCCGAGTGGTCGCGGTGAGGTCGTCGAAGCCCTGGATCGGTCCGCCGTTGGGGACGACGAGGGAGAAGTAGCCGAAGTCGTAGCCGTTGGTGAACCCGACGGTGTTACGGCGCTCGTCGGTGGTGGTGATCGACGAGGATCCGACGTCGAAGCGGCGTCCGGCGACCTGGGCGAGCAGTCCGGCGAACTCGGTGCCGACGAAGTCGACGCGCAGGCCCAGCTTGTCGGCGACGGCCTTCAGCAGTTCGTTGTCGTATCCGGTGAACTGGTTTTCCGAGTTCACACAGATGCTCGGCGGCGCATCGGACAGCGTGCCGACGGTGAGCACACCGGGGGTGATGAGGTTCAGCTTGGACGCGTCGATCTGGTCGAGGGGGGTGACACCGGGGGTGGTGTATTTGTCCTCGGCCGCGGCGCCCGAGGCTGCGAGGTTGGTCGGGGCAGCGGTGGCCGCGCCGACGCCGGGTGGCGAACACAGATCCTGCGACGCCGATCCCGACGAACTGCTGTCACTCGAACAGGACGACAGGGTCAGCGCCAGCAGGGCGGTGAGCAGTAGCGCCACCACCACACGGATCTTCGCTCCGACGGAAGAAAACATGGTGAGCAGCGTAACCCTGGCAGTCGGGATTTCCGGGGTCGGAGGAGGTCCAGCGCGATGCCCGTCACTCTCCTTGTTTGTCATACAAACAAAGTCCAGTTATTGTTTGCCGTACAAACAAGTAGGAGGGCGGTCATGGTGTCGCAGACGGGCCGAGCAGCGCGCGCAACCCGGGAGTCCGGTCGTCAGACCCGCGACGCCCTGTTCACTGCCGCCACCGAACTCTTCCTCGAGCACGGCGAAGGCGTCGCGATCACGCAGATCTGCGCCGCCGCGGGGGCCCACCCCAACCAGGTGACCTACTACTACGGTTCCAAGGAACGACTCTTCGTCGAGGTGGCGTGCGCTGCCGTGCTGCGCGCGGGCAAGCGCGCCGAGGACGACGCCGCGACCGCCGAGACCGTCGGCGACTACACGGAGAAACTCGTCGGATCCCTCCTCGGACCCGGCGCGCCCAGCGTCGAACTGTTCGTGGAAGCGATGCTCATGACCGGCCGCCGCGGCGAACTCCGCAACCTCATCACCGACACCCTCCGCACTCTGCATTCCTCGGGCGAGGACGCACTCATCCGCACACTGGTGCGCACCGGGTGGAAACTGCGAGCCGGCATCGACGTCGAAGCGAAGGCGTTCTGGTCGGCGATCTTCGGACTGGTGATCCAGAAGACTGCCACCGGCGAGAGCTTCGGCTACTCGCTCGAGGAGGCCGTCGCCGTCATCTTCGCGAACCTGCAGATCCCCGTGACCGTCCTCAACACCTCCATCGACTGAACCCCTCTCCAAGGAGCGCGATGAACATCGTTCGCGTATTCGACAGCAACGTCCGCAAGACGCCCGACAAGGCCTTCCTCCATTTCCAGGGACGCGACCATACGTATGGTTCCGTGCAGGACGGCAGCCGCCGCGCCGCCGCACTGCTGCGTCGGCTGGGGGTCGGGCACGGGGACCGCGTCGCCCTCATGTGCTTCAACACCCCGGGCTTCGTCTACGCGATGCTCGGCGCCTGGCGCATCGGCGCGGTGGTGGTGCCGGTCAACCACAAGCTGCAGGCCCCCGAGGTCGACTACATCCTGCGGCACGCGCAGGTGAAGGTGTGCGTCTTCGACGGCGAACTCGCGCCCGTGATCGAACGGCTGGAAACGCCGGTGCAACTGCTGTCCACCGACACCGCCGCGGAGGGGCACGCCTGGTTCGACGATGCGATCGCCGACGTCGACCCGATTGACGGCATCGAAGTCGGCGAGAACGACCCGGCCGAGATTCTCTACACGTCCGGCACCACCGGCGCGCCGAAGGGTTGCGTGCACAGTCACCGCAACGTCGTGCTCGTGGCGACCACGGCGGCGCTCGGATTGTCGATCACCCGCGACGAGCGGCTGCTGATGGCCGTCCCGATCTGGCATGCGTCCCCGCTGAACAATTGGCTGATGGCGACGCTCTACATGGGCGGCACCGTCGTACTCGTCCGCGAGTACCACCCCGTCCACTTCCTGGAAGCGGTTCAGCAGCAATGCATCACGCTGTGCTTCGGACCGCCGGTCATCTACACCACGGCCCTGAATGCCGTGCCGAACTTCGCCGACTACGACCTGTCGAGCGTCCGGGCCTGGCTGTACGGCGGCGGGCCGATCGGAGCGGACGTGGCCCGCAGGCTCGTCGAGTCGTACCGGACCACCCACTTCTACCAGGTATACGGGATGACGGAGACCGGTCCCGTCGGGGCCGTCCTCTACCCGGAGGAGCAACTCGCGAAGGCCGGATCGATCGGCCGCGTTGCGCTGGCCGGCGTGGACATGCGCCTGGCTGCGAGCGACGGTAGCGATGTGCCGGCCGGGGAGATCGGCGAGATCTGGCTGCGCACCGAGACCCTGATGCAGGGCTACCTCGACGATCCCGACGCTACCGCCGCCGCGTTCGCCGGCGGGGACTGGTATCGCACAGGCGATCTCGCACGCAAGGACGAGGACGGCTACCTCTTCATCGTCGACCGGGCAAAAGACATGATCATCACCGGCGGCGAGAACGTGTATTCGAAAGAGGTGGAGGACGCCATCTCCGGGCATCCCGACGTCGTAGACGTCGCGGTGGTGGGACGCCCGCACCCCGAGTGGGGCGAAACCGTCGTTGCGCACGTCGTGTGGCGCGAACCGGATGTCCTGGGTGCCGACGACCTCCGCGACTATCTGTCGGACAGGCTGGCGCGCTACAAGATTCCCCGCGACTACGTGTTCGCCACCGTCCTGCCCCGCACGCCCACCGGCAAGATCCAGAAGCATCTGATCCGCTCCGCGAGCTGACTCACGAAAGACAGTGCCATGACTACCTTTTCCGATACGAACGTCACCCACCCCGCTCCGCACCGCACGCACACCGTGCTCAACCAGTCGGTGCCCCGAACCGACGTCAACGAGTTCACCCTCGACACGGTGCTGTCCGAGGCGGTGTCGCGTCACGACGCCGAGTGGGCCACTACGGAACTCGCCGACATCGGTGCACTCGTCGGCAGCGCGCAGTTCCAGCACGACGCCGACCTCGCCAACACCGTGATCCCCGAACTGAAGACGTTCGACCGGTGGGGCAACCGCATCGACGAGGTCGAATACCACCCCGCCTACCACCGGATCATCTCCGCGGCCGTCGCGCACGGCGCGCACACGTCGGCGTGGGCCGACCCGAAGCCAGGCGCGAACGTCGCTCGCGCCGCGGCATTCATGATGTTCGCGCAGATCGAACCCGGACACTCCTGCCCGATCTCGATGACCAACGCCGTCATCCCCTCCCTCGACCTGCAACCCGACGTCGCCGCGATCTGGAAGCCGCGGGCCCTGTCCCGCAGCTACACCCCCGAACTCGACGTACCCGGCAAGGCGTCCGCGATCTTCGGCATGTCGATGACGGAGAAGCAGGGCGGCTCCGACGTCCGCGCCAACACCACCGTCGCGAGGCCCGCCGGCCGCGGCGGTCCCGGCGCCGACTACCTGCTCACCGGTCACAAGTGGTTCTGCTCCGCGCCGATGTCGGACGCGTTCCTCGTGCTCGCGCAGGCGGAAGGGGAAGGCGGCGAAGGCCTCTCGTGCTTCCTGTTGCCACGCATCCTGCCCGACGGTACCCGCAACGTCTTCCGCATCCAGCGGCTGAAGAACAAGCTGGGCAACAAGTCGAACGCGTCTTCCGAGATCGAACTCGACGGCACCGTCGGCGTGATGGTCGGCGAACCGGGGCGCGGGGTCCGCACGATCATCGAGATGGTGGCGCGCACCCGCCTCGACTGCGTGCTCGGCAGCGCCGCGGGCATGCGGCAGTCGGTGGCCGAGGCGGTGTGGCACGCCCAGCACCGTTCGGCGTTCGGTGCGGTGCTGGCCGATCAGCCTGCCATGACGTCGGTGCTCGCCGACCTCGCGCTCGAGTCCGAGGCGGCGACCGTCACCGCCCTGCGGCTCGCCCGGGCCCACGACGACGACGTGAGCGAGCAGGAACGCAGCTTCCGCAGGCTGGCGACCGCGGTCGCGAAGTACTGGATCTGCAAGCGCGGCCCGCACCACGCGTACGAGGCGCTGGAATGCCTGGGCGGCAACGGCTACACCGAGGACTTCCCCCTCGCGCGCCGCTACCGCGAACAGCCCGTCATGGCCGTGTGGGAAGGGTCGGGCAACGTCATCGCCCTCGACGTGCTGCGCGCGATGACCCGCGAACCGGACAGCGTCGCGGCCTTCGACGCCGAGGTGAACCTTGCGCGCGGCAGCAACGCGGTGCTCGACGGGCACCTCGACCGGATCCGCAGCCGACTCGGAGACCTCGCCGGACTCGACCCCGCCGCCGCCCAGCTGCGCGCCCGCACCGTCGTCGAGTCGATGGCCCTCGCGCTGCAGGCGTCGCTGCTGGTTCGGTTCTCACCCTCCGCCGTCGCGGACGCCTTCGTCGACGCCCGCCTCGGTCCCGACCGCACCCACGAGTACGGCACCCTGTCCCCGGCCGCCGACCTCGGGTCCATCCTCAGTCGGGCGTAGGCGGCTCCGCCGCCCGTGCGTGGTTAAGGAGTCCAGAGACTCGTCAACCACGCACAGGCGCGAAGCGCCCTCGGACGGCGATCCCCGCGCAGACGACCACGGCCAGGCCGCCGAGGACGGTGGCCCAGGTGAGCTGTTCGCGCAGCAGCAGGGCCGCCCAGGAGATGGTCAACACGGGTTGGACAAGTTGGACCTGGCTGACCTGCGCCATCGGCCCGATCGCAAGCCCGCGATACCAGGCGAAGAAGCCGAGGAACATGCTCACCACGCCCAGGTACGCGAACGCCGCCCACTCGATCGGTGAGCCGGTCGGCGGCTGCCGGATCGCCGAAATGACCGTCAGGGCGATCATCAGCGGCGCGGCGACCATCAGCGCCCAGGACACCGTCTGCCATGCGCCGAGCTCGCGGGCGAGGAGGCCGCCCTCGGCGTATCCGACGGCGGCGGCGGCGACGGCACCGAACAGCAGCAGGTCGGACCAGTGCAACTGACCAATCCCGCCGCCCTGTATGGATGCGAACACGACAGACGCCAGGGCGCCCACCCCCGCCATGATCCAGAACGACAGCGGCGGATGCTCTTTGCCCCGGACAGCAGTCGTGACCGCCGTCGCGGCCGGAAGTAGCGCGATGACGACGGCACCGTGACTGGCGGGCGCAGTCGTCAGGGCGAAGGACGTGAGGAGCGGGAAGCCGACGACGACTCCACCCGCCACCACGGCGAGACGCACCCACTGCGCACCCCGCGGCACGCACTGCCGGGTCAACGTCAGAGCCGCGGCCGCGAGCACCGCGGCGATGACAGCCCGGCCCGAGCCGATGAACAGCGGCGACAACCCGCCCACCGCCACCCGAGTGAACGGCACCGTGAACGAGAACGCCGCCACCCCGAGCAGGCCCCACCAGAGACCGGCACGAGAAGGCGATAACACTGTTGCGCGAAATTGAGTAGCGCTACTATCTATCGTCATGGTCAACGATAGCAGTACGCGCATCGTCGCTGCACTGGGTGAATGGATCGCCCAGGCGCCACCAGGCGCGCGGCTCCCATCGACCCGGTCGCTTGTCGCGGAGTACGCGGCAAGCCCGGTAACCGTGCAGAAGGCCCTGCGCACCCTCACCGCGCAGGGGCTGATCGAAAGCAGGCCCGGCGTCGGCACGTTCGTTCGCGCCGTTCGGACCGCGCGGCCGCTCGACTACGGATGGCAGACCGCGGCTCTGCGATCCCCGCCGAGCCGCCTGCCTACGCTGTCGACTCCGATGCGCCGGGCGCCCAACGACGCGATCGCGTTGCATGCCGGCTATCCGGATCGGGAACTGTTACCGGAGCGCCTGATTCGATCCGCGCTGACCCGAGCGGCACGCAGCGACGCCGCGCTGTCGCCCTCTCCCGCTGCGGGTCTGCCGGAGCTGCAATCGTGGTTCGCCCACGAATTGGGCAGCTCGACACCCGTCGGCGTCACGCCGCCCACGGCGAGTGACGTCATCGTCTTGCCCGGAAGTCAGAGCGGGCTCAGCTCCGTTTTCCGGGCGCTGGTTCCCGCCGGGCAGCCGTTGCTGATGGAGTCGCCCACGTATTGGGGGGCGATCCTGGCCGCGGCCCAGGCCGGAGTGCACGTCGTCCCCGTGCCCAGTGGACCCGACGGCCTCGACCCGGACGAGCTGGCCCGAGCCTTCGAGGAGACCGGCGCGCGGGTGTTCTACGCTCAACCGAACTACGCCAACCCCACCGGTGCGCAATGGTCGAACACGTTGTCCGAGGCAGTATTAGAGGTGGTCCGGGCACACGGCGCCTTCCTCGTCGAAGACGACTGGGCCCACGATTTCGGGATCGACACCACCTCGAACCCCGTCGCCGCGCACGACGACGCCGGCCATGTGGTCTACCTCCGCTCGCTGACCAAGAGCGTGTCACCCTCCATACGCATCGCCGCAGTCGTCGCCCGCGGTCCGGCCCGGGAACGCATCCTCGCCGACCGCGGTGCCGCCTCGATGTATGTCAGCGGACTACTCCAAGCCGCAGCACTCGACGTCGTCACCCAGCCCGGATGGCAGACCCACCTGCGCAATCTGCGGCAACAACTCCGGGCACGCCGCGACCTGCTCGTCACCAGCCTGCGCGAGCACGTCCCCGGAGCGCACCTCACCGCCGTGCCCAAAGGCGGACTCAACCTCTGGGTGCGCCTACCCGACACAACCGACCTCCCTCAACTCGTCCGCGACTGCGAAGCCGCAGGAGTGCTCATCGCCCCCGGCGGCGAGTGGTTCCCCGCCGAACCAGCCGGGCCATTCATCCGACTCAACTACTCCGGCACGAACCCCGGCGCCTTCCCCGAAGGTGCACGCGTGATCGGCGAACAACTCGCCCGAAACACCTGAGGCGGCTCCGCCGCCCGTGCGTGGTCAGCGAGTCTCTGGACTCCTCAACCGCTCACAGGCGGCGGAGCCGCTTGTCTCCGGCGGACAAATCCCCGTGCGAACTCGAGCCCCACGGAATATTCCGCATCTCGCTCACCCCGCATAGTGTCGTGGATCACACCACCACCGAAGGGGATCGAAACCGTGTCGGACATCGGCTATTTCGCTTGGGACCTCGCGACAGCACGTGGTGACGCACAGTGCCTGCGCGACGACCACCTCGACCTCACCTACCGGCAGTTCGCCGACCGCGTGGATGCCTTCGCGGCGCAACTGACAGACAACGGCGTCCGGAGCGGGGACGTCGTCGCCGTGATGCTGCCCAACCGGGCGGAACTTCTCGTCGCCCTGATGGCCGCGTGGCGGATCGGCGCGACCGCGACCCCGGTCAACCCCACGTTCACCGCCGTCGAGGCGGAATACCAGTTCGCGGACGCCGATGCCGTCGTCGTCGTCAACGAGGGACCGGGCGCACCGTCCGGCGGCCGCCCGACGATCGCCGTGGCCGACATGGCGACGATCCCGCGCCCGAACTGGGCCCCTGACAGCGGCCCGTCCGGCGACGACATCGCACTCCTCATCTACACATCCGGTTCGACGGGACGCCCCAAGGGGGTCATGCTCACCCACGACAACCTGCAGTTCATGAGTTCGTCGATGGTCGAGCACTTCTCGCTCACGGCCGCCGACCACTGCCTGCTCGTCCTGCCGCTGTTCCACGTCAACGCGATCTGCGTGAGCTTCCTCGCGCCGATGCTGGCCGGGGGGCAGTTGAGCGTCACCGGACGTTTCTCGCCGGCCCGGTTCTTCGACGACGTCGCCAGGCTGCGGCCGACGTATTTCTCCGCGGTCCCGACCATCTACGCCCTCCTGGTCTCCCAGGACACCGTCGGCGACACCTCGTCGCTGCGGTTCGCGGTCTGCGGGGCGGCACCGATCTCCAAGGAACTCCTCGACCGTGCCGAGCAGCGTTTCGGTCTCGTCATCGTCGAGGGGTACGGGCTCACCGAGGGCACGTGCGCGTCGGCTTGCAACCCGCCCGGCGGTGTCCGCAAGCTCGGTACCGTGGGACCGGCGCTGCCCGGACAGCGGATCGCCATCGCCGGACCCGACGGGGGCCATCTGCCCGTCGGCGCCACCGGAGAGGTGATCGTCGCGGGTGCCAACGTCATGCACGGCTACCGGGGAGGCCCCGACGAGACCGCACGGACCGTCGTCGACGGTTGGCTGCACACCGGCGACGTCGGCCGCCTCGACGAGGACGGCTACCTCACCCTCGTCGACCGGATCAAGGACATGATCATCCGCGGCGGCGAGAACATCTACCCCAAGGAGATCGAGAACGCCCTCGCCACCCACGACTGCGTGCTCGAGGCAGCGGTGATCGGCGCACCGCACGAGGTCTACGGCGAGGTGCCCGTCGCGTACGTCGTCACCTACCCCGACAGCCCCGTCACCGACGACCAGCTCACCGACCACCTCCGAGGACGCCTCACGAAAGTCAAACTGCCCGTGTCCATTCACGTCGTCGACGCCCTGCCACGCAACCCCGTCGGCAAGATCGACAAGCCCGGCCTGCGCAGCCGCCACCGGCCCGCCGCCGTCAGCTGATCCAGTACGCCCCACACCTCGGGACCCACCCGAGGCGATGACCCCTACCCACTTCACGCCCAGGAGCCTCCCATGGGATTCAAAACCGGGAACTTTCCCGACGTCGACCCCGCCACCTTCCTCGATCGCCCGTTCTTCGACCGCATCCGCGCCATGTCGACGCACTGGGTCGACTACGGCTTCGGGACCCCGAAGATGGTGCACACCATCTACATTCTGAAACTGCTCGTCCTCTATCTCGGTGTGGGCCTGTCGATCGCGACCTTCACCTCCGGGTACAACGTCCTCGACGTCGGTGCATGGTGGAACGCCCCGGTCGTGTACCAGAAGCTGATCCTGTGGACGATGCTGGTCGAGATCCTCGGACTGGGTGGTTCCTGGGGCCCGCTCGCCGGGCACTTCAAGCCCATGATGGGCGGCGCACTGTTCTGGCTGCGACCCGGCACAATCCGGCTGCCACCCTGGCCGGGGAAGGTGCCGCTGACGTCCGGTGACACCCGCACAGTCTTCGACGTTCTCGTCTATCTCGCCATCCTCGTCAACCTCGCGCTGGCGCTCGGGTTCGCCGGCGTCCACACACCGTCCATCGACGCAGTGCTGCCCGGCAACCACGGCCTGGTGAATCCCACGCTTCTATTGCCGCTGATCGTTCTGCTGGTCGTGATCGGGCTGCGCGACAAGGTCGTCTTCATCGCAGCGCGCGGCGAGCAGTACTTCCCGGCCGTCGTCTTCTTCGGTGTCCTTCCGTTCGTGGACATGATCGTCGCGCTGAAGCTGCTCATCGTGTCGGTGTGGGTCGGCGCCGGCATTTCCAAGCTGGGCCACCACTTCTCGATGGTCGTGCCCCCGATGCTGTCCAACACCCCCTGGTTGCCGTTCAAGTCGATCAAGCGCGCCCACTACCGCAACTTCCCCAACGACCTGCGGCCGTCGGTCGTCGCCGGCGGGGTCGCCCACGTCCTCGGCACCGTCGTCGAGGTGGTCACGCCACTGGTGCTGCTGTTCACCACGAACGGCACCGTCACCCTGCTCGCGGTCGCGCTGATGGTCGCGTTCCACCTGTTCATCCTGTCGACGTTCCCGCTCGCGGTGCCGCTCGAGTGGAACCTGCTGTTCGCCTACGCGTCGGTGTTCCTGTTCCTCGGCTTCCCGAACGCCAACGGCTTCGGATTGGGGGACTTCTCGTCCCCGCTGCTGCTCGCCGTGATCATCGCGGCACTGGTGTTCTTCCCCATCCTCGGTAACCTGCGCCCCGACCTCGTCTCGTTCCTGCCCTCGATGCGCCAGTACGCGGGTAACTGGGCGTCGGCGACCTGGGCCTTCGCGCCGGGCGCGGAGGACAAGCTCGACCAGTTCGTCAAGCGGCCCAGCCAGAACACCCGCACCCAGTTGCTGGCGACCTACCCGCCCGAGGTGGCCGACGTCGTGATGCACCAGCTCCTCGGCTGGCGGTCGATGCACAGTCAGGGCCGCGCCTTGCTCTCACTGATGAGCCGGCAACTCGGCGAAAACATCGACACCTACTCCCTGCGTGAGGCCGAATTCAGCTGTAACTCACTGGTGGCGTTCAACTTCGGCGACGGGCACCTGCACAACGAACACCTGATCGCCGCGCTCCAACGCCGCTGCAACTTCGCCCCCGGCGAGTTCCTCATCGCCTGGATCGAGTCGCAACCGATCCACAAGGGCGTCCAGGAATACAAGGTGATCGACGCCGCCCTCGGCGTGATCGAACGCGGTACTTACAAGGTCGCCGACGCCATCGCCGAGCAACCGTGGCTGCCGAACGGACCCATCCCGTTCGACGTCCAGTGGACACTGGAGGGAGACGTCCCGAAAGCGAGAAGGCTGGAGGGTGACATCGCCAGGTCGACGACGCAGGAGGCGACGGTGCCGGACAATAGCGTGGCGGTGCGGCCGTGACCACCGCAGTCGTGGTCGGCAGCGGGCCCAACGGGCTCGCTGCCGCGGTCCACCTCGCCCGCCACGGTGTCGAGGTGCAGGTCCTCGAGGCGGCGGACACCATCGGCGGCGGCACCCGGTCCGCGGAACTCACCGTCCCCGGACTCCTGCACGACGAATGCTCCGCCTTTCACCCCATGGGCGCCGGGTCGCCGTACCTGCAGACCCTCGACCTCGAACGCTACGGCCTGAAGTGGAAGTGGGCCGACATCGACTGCGCCCACCCCCTCGACACCGGTGAGGCCGGACTCCTGCACCGCTCCGTCGACGCGACCGCCGCCGGCCTCGGCGCCGACGGGACGCGCTGGCAGCGGATGTTCGGCGGGCTCGCCGACGGCTTCGACGACCTCGCCGCCGACCTCATGCGGCCGATCGCGAACGTCCCGCGACACCCTCTGAAGCTCGCGAGCTTCGGGCCCCGGGCATTGCTGCCCGCGACCGCCACCGCCAGGTGGTGGCGCACCGAGAAGGGCCGAGCCCTGTTCGGCGGGGTCGCCGCCCACGCCTACTACCGCCTCGACCGTCCAGCCACGTCCGCGGTCGGGTTGATGATCGTGGCCGCCGGACACCGCTACGGCTGGCCCGTGGCCGAGGGCGGATCGCAGTCCATCACCACCGCGCTCGCCGCGATGCTCACCGACTGGGGCGGCAAGATCACCACGGGCACCCGGGCCCGCAGCAGCCGCGACCTTCCGCCCGCGGACATCGTCCTGCTCGACGTCGCCCCGTCCGCTGCCGTCGACATCCTCGGCGACCGGATGCCGTCCCGGGTCGCCAAGGCCTACCGCCGCTACCGGCACGGCCCGGCGGCGTTCAAGGTCGACTTCGCCGTCGAAGGCGGCGTTCCGTGGACGAACCCCGACTGCGGCCTGGCCGGAACCGTCCACCTGGGTGGCACTTTCGCCGAGATCGCCGCCGCCGAACGTGACGTCGCGACGGGCCGGATGCCGACGCGCCCGTTCGTCCTCGTCGGCCAGCAGTACCTCGCCGATCCGCGCCGGTCGAAGGGCGACCTGCACCCGCTGTACGCGTACGCCCATGTTCCGCACGGCTATTCGGGCGACGCGACCGAGGCGGTGGTCGCGCAGATCGAACGGTTCGCCCCGGGATTCCGCGACCGTGTCGTGGCCACCGTGAGCAGCGGGCCGGTCCGGCTGGCGGCGTCGAACCCGAACTACGTCGGCGGCGACATCATCGGCGGCGCCAACACCGAGACTCAGGTGGTACTGCGACCACGGATCGCCCTCGACCCCTACAGCACCGGGGTGCCGGGCACGTACCTGTGCTCCGCGTCGACGCCGCCGGGGGCAGGCGCGCACGGGATGAGCGGGTACAACGCCGCCCAGTCCGCGCTGCGCTACCTGCGGCGGCGGGGAGGCGACGTGCTGTGAACGCAGTAGTCGACCGGCACGGTTCGATTGCCGTGATCACTCTGAACAGTCCCGGATACGGGAACGTTGCGGACGCCGAGATGTCCGCCCCGTTCAGTGCGGCGATGGAAACGTTCGCGGGCGATCAAGGCCTTCGGGTGGGCATCGTCACTGGTACAGGAGACACGTTCTGCGCCGTTGCGGACATAGCGGCGCTGACTGCCGGGCTGACGAGCGCGTACCGGGGGTTCGCCGACTTCGTTCGTCATCAGGTCGGCAAACCGCTGATCGCCGCCGTGAACGGACTGGCGTCGGATGGAGGCCTCGACCTCATCCTCGGGTGTGACGCCGCCATCGTCAGCTCCCAGGCCACGCTGCGGCCACGGCAGGCACGGGACTCGGTGTTCACGGCGGACATCCTCGAACCGGAAACGGCGTTGCGTTGCGGGATCATCGATCGGATCGTGCATCCGCACGAAGTGTTGCCCGAAGCGTGGCGGTTGGCGCGGGCACTGGTAGTCACACCGCGGGCGTCGGAGGGGATCGCCGCGGCGGTGACGCGTCGGCGCGGCGCCGGGGCACGGCACTTTCGGCGAGGGGAATCAGCCGGGTGTCAGAACTGCCGGCCCCAGCCATTGACACGCGAGTAGTGCAAGTTCGACTGCGAGCCGATCACGGGTGAAATCCTCACCGCGTTCCTCGGCTGCGCGTTTGACCCGGTACTTCACGGAGTTGTAGTGCAGGCCCAGCTCTTTCGCCGCCGTGACGTTGCTGAGATTGTTCGCGAGGTAGACCTGCACGGTGTCACGCAGGCGAGCGGCGTTGTCGCTGTCGGCTGCCAGCCCACGCAGGACGGCGTGTACCCAGGCGCGGGTCGCGGCCAGGTCGTCGATCAGCAGGGAGAGCGTGGACACCCCCGGTTCGTCGTAGGCGGTCACGACGGGGGCGTTCCGGCCGGCGGCGAGTGCGAGCGTCCGGGCGCGTTGCGCGCCACCGTGGGAGTGGCGAAACCCGCTCGGGCCGTGCGCTACCCCGCCCACGGACATCGCGATCCCCGGATACCGCCCGGTGAGAAAGTCGCCCAGTTCGCTGTACCCGCGGCGCGCAGCTTTCCGTGCACCCAGTGGGATCCACACCCAACCGGTGACCCGGTCCGCGGCCACGAACAACGGGTCGGTCACGCCCCCGATGAAGCCGGCGACGTCGTGTGCCGCGGCCTCGATCCTGGCCAGCATGTCACCCGCATCGGTGTCGGATACCCAGATGATCGCGGCGAGGTGACGTTGAAGCAGCACATAATTGAGGGCGGCACCGGCGTCGGGATCGTCGTTGCCTGCCAGTATCTCCTGCACGCGAACAGCCCGGACACCGCTCTGGTGCGCCAGCCAACGCTCACGTTCACGCTCGTAGACTTCGACGACCTGCTGCGAGACCCTGTCGATGTACACCGACATGACGGTGATGATGCGTTGGAGCACCGGCACACCGAGCTCGGACGGGACCGCAGCTCCGCCCAGCTCGTCGAACACGAGTCCGAGCAAGTTGGTCTGCCCCAGCCGGTAGGCGCGCACCAGAGCATTGACGGGAACCCCGTGCTGGGCAAGCCGTCTCGCGTATTCCATGGCGGCGGCCGGCGCATCCAGGATCTCCGGGTCGATATCGTGCTGAAGCGTGTGGAAGATGGTGTCGAGATTGCTCTCCACACTTGCACCGAGGAGATCGAACAACTGTCGGTCAGCGCGCAGGTCCGGGATCTCCGCATAGAGCACTTCGGTGATGTCGCCGGTCAGTGGCACCAGCCGCTGGTTGAGTGAAGCTGCAATGCGTCCGACCAGGAGCGCGACGCGCTCGTCGTGTGAAGCCATGGTGAGGACAATAGAGGGTGTCGGCACCGCAGGCACCCGTTCACCGGAAATCTCTTCTACCAGCGAACTGTCGCACATGAGTCCAACAGGCCGAGGGGGCTATTGTCCGGAAGGGACAAAAGGCGGCCGATCATTGGTGCTTCGGAGACGTGGTCAAGTCCGGCCGGGCTCTTCTACCGTGAGGAGCGCCCGTTCGACGCCACGAGACTCTCGACGAGAGCCGGGTGCGTCCCCCTGCCCACGGGGCATGAGCGGCTTTCCTCCTCACCAGAAGAACGAAGGAATGCGATGAACGACAACAGTTTCCATGGCCGAACCGCTGTCATGTCCGGCGGAAGTCGTGGCATCGGCCTCGCGATCGCGCGCGCCCTCGCCAGTCGAGGGGGGAACGTTGTCCTGCTCGCCAAGACCGACACTCCCGACCCGCGACTGCCCGGAACCATTCATACCGCCGTCAGTGAACTGAACGAACTGGGTGGACATGCCGTGCCGGTGGTCGGTGACGTCCGCAACGACAGCGACATCGCTCGGGCCGTCGACACCGCCCGCGACAACTTCGGTGGCATCGACATCGTGGTCAACAACGCGAGCGTGCTCGACATCTCGAAGACCGAGGACCTCACGCTCAAGAGGTTCGATCTGATGCAGCAGGTGAATGTGCGCGGCACCTTCGCGCTGACCCGCGCCTGCCTTCCCTACCTGCAGAAGTCGCCGAGCCCTCACGTACTGACCCTCTCCCCACCGCTCAACATGTCACCGCAGTGGCTGGGCGCCCACCCCGGATACATGCTCGCAAAGTACGGGATGACGCTGGCGGCGCTGGGGATCGCCGCCGAGTACGCGGAGGTAGCTCTGTCCAGCAACTGTCTGTGGCCGCAGACGACGATCGCGACAGCGGCCGTGGGCAACCTGCTCGGCGGCGACGCGAGTCTGCAGCACGCGCGGTCCCCGGAAATCATGGCCGACGCGGCAATCGAACTCCTCAGCCGTCCCGCCGGCACCGACAACGGCCGCACCCTCCTCGACGTCGAGGTTCTCGCCGAAGCCGGCGTCACCGATTTCACGAGCTACGGAGGTACTCCGCCCCTCGCGATCGACATCTTCGTCGACGCGGTGGTCTCCGGATGACATCCGGCCCGTCGAGCACCACCGCGGGCTTCCGGGGGTTGACACCACGCCGCCGCCGCGGACAATATATGCAAACGCTTAGAAAATAAGCATATGCTTAGAACTGAGGGGCTGCAGGTCCGCACCGACTGCCGTCCACCACGTCAATCGGTAGGAGTTTGCCATGCCCGAGGCCGTCATTGTTTCCATTGCCCGTTCGCCGATCGGTCGCGCCATGAAGGGGTCGCTGGTCGGTATGCGCCCCGACGACCTGGCCGCGCAGATGGTCCAGGCAGCACTCGACAAGGTGCCCGCGCTCGACCCCACCGACATCAACGACCTCATCCTGGGCTGCGGCCTGCCCGGCGGCGAGCAGGGTTTCAACATGGGCCG
>SEEV01000539.1 GCA_004211695.1 Rhodococcus sp. (in: high G+C Gram-positive bacteria) | reverse complement strand
ATCGGCGTGAGCTGGTAGACGCGGCGGGCGCGACGCTTGACGGTCCCCGGAGGGCCTGCGTCCTCGGCGATCAAACCGTCTGCCTGCATGCGTCGAAGCGTCGGGTAGAGGGAACCGTAGGAAAAGGCGCGAAATGCACCCAGCAGCCCCGTCAACCGTTTGCGCAGCTCGTATCCGTGCATGGGTGACTCGTGGAGCAGCCCGAGAATTGCCAATTCGAGCACGTCCACCCCCTGAGTCGCCCGACCTAACCGTGTGATGCGATTCAAAACTATATCGCACCGATATATAGGACGATACGCCCGCTCGATACATGGGACAAGGAGTCACAGGCTGTTAACAGAGGCCGGGCGGGTGGCTGCGTCGCCGAATGTCGCACCGGTGCCGTCTGACCGATCGGATGTCACATCGGGCGCGGCAGGGCGCGGGCGACCCCGGACGTTCAGCCCTCGAAGGGGTAGATGTCGAACGGTTCGCCGTCGAATCCGACGACCATGTGGCCGGTGTGCCCCGCGTCGTTCTCGACATGGATGGAGATGGTCGGCGGCCCGTCTTCGGAGCCGGACTCGTAGCGGAAGGACACGATTTCCACTTCGCCGTCGGGGACGTGGAGGGTTTCGGGTGCGCCGGCGAGGAGTCCGGCGAGGGCGACCTGGTCGACGGTGCCGAGGTCGAAGGACCTCTCGTCGTCGGATCGGGTGGAGGGGCTGCCCCAGTCGTCGAATTCGCCGTCGTAGAGGTAGGGGTCGGATTGCCGGCCGTTGCCGGGTGCGGGTCTGTCGAAGACGGCGTGGGCGGGGTAGAGGCCGAGTTCGTCGGCGACGGTGTCGCCGAACTCGGCGCGGTATTCGTCGAGGAAGAAGTGCAGGCCGGCGCCGGTGGTGAGTGTCGGGACGGTTTTCGTCGGGCCGAGGTCGCTGTTCGCGATCGCTCCGGCGATGCCACCGACGGCGGCCGCGGCGACGACGAGGACCGCGGCGTACACACAGCGTCGGGGTGATCGGCGGCGCCGCGGGGACACGACGGGGCTGGCCGCCAGCCGGGTGGGGATCTGGAGGTCGCCGATCAGGCGGTCGAGTTCGTCGAACGTCTTCGCCTTCATGGCGGTGGCGGTGCGGGACGCGTGTTCCGCGTCGGACAGCTGGCCGTCGGCGAGTGCGGCGTCGAGCACGCCGCAGGCGTCGGCGCGGTCGGAGTCGCGGGCACGGATACCCGCGGGGGTGGGCCTGGGCATCTGCGTCCTAGCTGCCGAAGGGGTAGATGCTGAGTGGTTCACCGGACGGGGCGAGCTCCATGTGCCCGCTCTCGCTGAACTCGTTGTTCACGTAGATCGACACGGTCGGGCCGTCGTCGTCGACGACGTCGAACGAGATGTGGCTGACTTTGCCGTCGGGGACGTTGAGACTCACCGGCGCGCCCACGACCGTTCCGCCGATCCTGTCGAGGTTCAGCGTCGACAGGTCGAAGGTGGGTGTGCCGACCTTCCGGGAGGTCGGTGTGCCCGACAGCGTGAACCCGCCGCGGTAGTCGTAGCTCACCACCCGGTTCGGTTCGAGTGGCAGCGCGCGCTCGAGACTCGCGTGGCCGGCCTCGTAGAGGGAGAGTTCGTCGACGATCAGGTTGCCGAATTTGGCGCGGTACCGGTCGAGGAACAACCTCATGCCCTCGGGGGTGACGGGGCTCGGTGTGGGGACGACCAGCGGTTGGACGGAATCGAAGTCGACCTGTTCCGTGACGGGGGTTGCGGTGGCCTGGGCGTCGTCGCTGTCGACGAGGGTGAAGGCGCCGACGGCCGCCACGACCGCGGCAACTGCGACCGCGACGGGGAACCAGTGCCGGGTGCTGTCGTGCGGGGGCGTCGCGTCCGGTGGTGCGTCGGCGGGTCGTTGCAGGTCGCTGACCAGAACGTCGAGATCGGCGAGGGTTCGTGACTCCGCGGCGAGGTCGGACATCGCGCGGTGCTCGGCCTCGTTGATCTGGCCGTCGCCGAACGCGGCGTCGAGCAGTGCGGACGTGTTGGCTCGATCGACGTCGCGCGCCCGCGTGTTCGGTGGGTATCGGCTGGCCACGGGAGGATCTTAGAGCGCACACGGCTACTCCGCGGGAGTCACCTGCCACACGTCTCCGCCGAGTGTCGCCCGCAGGTACCCGCCGCCGGACTGTTGCTCGTCGTAGACGTACACGTTGATCGAGGGTCCCTTGCCGCCGTCGGCGAGGAGAACGTGTCCGATGGTGCCGTCCGGGACCCCGATCAGCCGGGGCGCGTCACCGAGCAGGGCGACGAGCGCGGGCACGTCGACCTGGGCGAGGTCGACTTCGCCGGTGCCGGGGAGGCGCTGCGTGCGGGTGCCCGACACCTTGAAGCCGCCGCGGAAGTCGTACCGGTCGACCTTGTCGGGCGCGTCCGGGGCGGTCCGCGACAGGATCGCGTATTTGTCGTACAACCCCAGTTCGTGGACGGTGAGGTCGCCGAACTTCTGCCGGTACTGCTCGAAGAGCGCGTAGATCCCGTCCTGGGTGAGCGGCTGCGCCCGGCCCACGATGATCGGGTCGACGACGGGCGCCTCGACCTCGGGCTGGGCCACGGGCTTGTCGACCTGCACCGGGACGGGCGCCGTGAGGGGCTCCGGACCGTCCTGCTCGGTGAGCGCGAGACCGACCGCGCCGACCGCGATCACCGCTGCGCAGGCGACGGCGATGCGCAGTGCCCGGCGGGGCGATCCAGGTGTGCGGACGGGCGCCTGATCGGTGATCGACGAGGGTAGCTGCAGGTCGCTGATCAGCAGGTTCAGTTCGGTGAGGGTCTTCGCGGACATGGCCTGGGCGGTCCGGTCGTGGTACTCGGCGGCGCCGAGCTGTCCGTCGGCGTAGGCGGCGTCGAGCCGGCTGCATGCGTTGACCCGGTCGAGGTCGCGTGCGCGAGTCTGCGAGGACGGTCCTGAGGCCACACCGGCATCGTAGTGGGGTGACCGTGTTTGACCAGCGTCACTCGACCGACCCCTTCTCTCCAGACGCGACGCACGTACTCTGGTCTCCGTGCGGATACAGCGGCAGGTGGTGGACTATGCGCTTCAGCGCCGGTCTCTCCTGGCCGAGGTCTACTCGGGCAGGACAGGTGTCACGGAGGTCTGTGACGCCAGCCCCTACCTACTTCGTGCCGCCAAGTTCCACGGCAAGGGCAGTGATGTGGTGTGCCCGATCTGCCGTAAGGAGCAGCTGACTCTGGTCTCCTGGGTCTTCGGTGACAAGTTGGGCCCGGTGTCGGGTTCGGCGCGTACGGCCGAAGAGTTGGTGCGTCTCGCGTCCACTCAGGAGGAGTTCTCGGTTCACGTGGTCGAGGTGTGCCGGACATGCAGCTGGAACCATTTGGTCCAGTCCTATGTTCTCGGTACCGTGCCCGCACCGAAACGGCCGCGGCGATCTTCGCCACGGCCTCGCCGGACCGCGAGCGAGTAGACACACGCCCGAAGACGGACGCGGGCAGAAGAATGCCCACCGACGAAACGCAGGACTGAAGCCGGTCCACAACCACTGGAGATTTGTACGTGAGTTCCCCCCGCAGCAACGCCCCGGGTGATCGACCGAACGGACCGAGACGACCGAGTGGCCCCCCGCCACAGG
>SEEV01000538.1 GCA_004211695.1 Rhodococcus sp. (in: high G+C Gram-positive bacteria) | reverse complement strand
AATTACACCGAGTCGTGGGAGGTCGGCGGAATCCCGCACTACTTCCTCAACTCGATGCTGATCACCATCCCGGCGGTGCTGCTGATCCTGTTCATCGGGTCGATGGCGGCGTTCGTGCTGGCCCGGTTCCCGTGGAAGTTCAACGCGATCATGCTGGCCGTGTTCATCGCGGGCAATCTGCTGCCGCAGCAGACGCTGCTGACCCCGCTGTTCCGCCTGTACAACGCGATTCCGTTGCCGTACTGGATGAGTTCGTCCGGCTCGCTCTACGACAGCTACTGGGGACTGATCCTGGTGCACGTCGCGTTCCAGACCGGATTCTGCGTGTTCGTGCTGAGCAACTACATGAAGACCGTTCCCCCCGAACTGCTCGAGGCGGCGACGGTCGACGGGGCGGGGCTGTTCCGCCAGTACTGGCAGGTGGTGCTGCCGCTGTGCCGTCCGGCATTGGCCGCGCTCGCGACGCTCATGATCACCTGGATTTACAACGATTTCTTCTGGGCCCTCGCGCTGATGGTCAGCGGCGACAAGCTGCCCGTCACCACCGCACTGCAGAATCTGCAGGGCAGCTTCTTCACCGACAGCAACCTTCTCGCCGCCGGATCGGTACTCGTCGCACTGCCGACCGTCCTCGTATTCGTCGCGCTGCAGCGGCATTTCGTCTCCGGCCTGACCATGGGAGCAAACAAGTGAGTGTGACCGTTTCACCGCACGCGTTCGTCCACCTCGCCGCCGGCGGCGTGTCCGTCGTGCTCGACCTCACCGAGGGTCGACTGCCGGCGATCGTGCACTGGGGGCCGGCGCTCGGCGACCAGACACTCGCCGACGTACAGGCTTTGGCGCAGGCGAACATCGAGCCCCCGGCGGGCAACGTCGTCGACCTCCCGGTGCGGCTGTCGATCCTTCCCGAACACCACACGGGGTGGGTGGGAAAGCCCGGCATCGCGGGTCACCGCGACGGTGCCGACTGGTCGCCGCTGTTCACCACCACCACGCTCACCGTCGACGGAGCCGAGCACCGGCCGGCCCCGGACGCGGAACTCGTCTCGGTCGGTGCGGGCACCGTCCGGGTCGCCGCGCACGACACGGTCGCCGATCTCGGACTCGTCCTGGACATCGAGCTGCTGCCGAGCGGTCTCCTTCGGGCGCGGGCCGAGGTCACCAATTCGGGTGATTCCTTCTACGTCCTCGACGACCTCCAGCTCGCGTTCCCGGTCCCGCCGCAGGCCCGGGAACTCCTCGACTTCGCCGGCCGCTGGGGGAAGGAACGCGTCCCCCAGCGCAGCGAGCTCACCGTCGGGATCCACGAACGGGAAGGACGGAAGGGCCGCACCGGCCCGGACGCCGCGACGGTGCTCTCCGTCGGCGTGCCCGGTTTCGGTTTCGGCCGCGGCGACGTGTGGGGCACCCACGTCGCGTTCAGCGGCAACCACCGCCACTACGCCGAACGTCTCTTCACCGGATTCCAGGTGATCGGCGGCGGCGAACTGCTCCTGCCCGGCGAGGTCCGGCTGGCGGACGGGGAGAGCTACGAGACTCCCTGGATCTACGGCGCGTACGGCGACGGGCTCGACGATCAGGCACGTCGCTTCCACAACTATCTCCGGTCGCGGCCCACACACCCGCGCCGCGCGCGTCCGGTCACGATCAACGTGTGGGAGGCCGTGTACTTCGACCACGACCTGGCCCGGCTCAAGGACCTGGCGGATCGCGCGGCGAAACTCGGCGTCGAGCGGTACGTCCTCGACGACGGCTGGTTCAAGTACCGGCGAAACGATCTGGCGGGACTGGGGGACTGGCACGTCGACGAGACGGTGTGGCCGGACGGTCTGCACCCGATCATCGATCACGTGCGTTCGCTCGGCATGGAATTCGGCCTGTGGTTCGAACCGGAGATGATCAACCTCGATTCCGACCTCGCGCGGGAGCATCCCGAGTGGGTCATGGCGACCGGCGGCCGCACACCGGTGCCGTCGCGGAACCAGCAGGTGCTCAATCTGGGGATCCCCGAGGCGTACGACCACATCCTGGAACGGATGTCCGCGATTCTGAGCGAGTACGACATCGCCTACATCAAATGGGATCACAACCGCGACCTGATCGACGCCGGCACCGCACCGTACGGGCGCGCCGGCGTTCACGATCAGACTCTCGCGACCTACCGGCTGATGGACGAACTGAAGCGCCGTTTCCCCGGACTGGAGATCGAATCCTGCTCCTCGGGCGGGGCACGGGTGGATCTGGGGATCCTCGAACGCACCGACCGCGTGTGGGTGTCGGACTGCATCGATCCGCTCGAGCGCCAGCAGATGAACCGCTGGACGATGCAGCTGCTTCCCCCCGAACTGCTCGGCTCCCACATCGCGTCCGGGATCTCCCACACCACCGGCCGGTACCACCGCCTCTCGTTCCGGGCCGGGACGGCACTCTACGGTCACCTCGGGATCGAGTGGGATCTCGCCACCGCCACCGACGACGAGAACGCGGAACTCGCCGTCTGGATCGACCTGTACAAGCGGCACCGCGAACTCCTGCACACGGGAACGATGGTGCGCGCCGACGAGATCGACCCCACACTGCAGGTCTACGGTGCCGTCGCCGACGACCGGACGGAGGCTTTGTTCTTCCTCGCCTACATCGGGCGTTCCGAGGTGTCCCCGCGAGGCAGGTTCACCCTGCCCGGGCTCGACCCCGACCGGCGCTATCGGGTGCGGCCCGTGTTCGCCGGTGAGCCGGACGAGGGCATGAAGCCGCCGGCGTGGTTCAACGTGCCGCCGAAGGATCTGCCGACCGTCACCACCCCGCCCGGCGGCGGACGCGCCGACGGACTGTCCGCGGGGAGTGACGTTCCCGGCGTCGCGATGACGGGCCGGGCCCTCGCGGTGGCGGGTCTGCAGACGCCCGCCTCGTTCCCCGACGACGTCGTCGTGCTCTCCGTCACCGAGGAGACGTAGCCGGCACTCGAGACCGCCACTGCCCACACGAGAACACCTCACCGGAACCCGGACCGGTGAGGTGTTTTCGTCTGTGCTTCCGGTCAGAACTCCATGCCCGCGTCGGCGCCCATCTGCATGGTGGTGTTTCCGCCGTCGAGTGATTCCCGGATGATGTCGGCGTGACCGGAGTGGTGGCCGGTCTCCCGGATGATGTGCAGCAGGGTGCGGCGGATCGTCCACCACTGCCGCTCCGGCGCCCAGGGCGCGGTGGGCAGGGGGATCAGCACGTCCAGGTTGTCGAGGCCGGCCACCGCCACCTCCGTCGCGCGGGCCACCTCGGCGTACTCGGCCAGCAGTCCCTCGAGGGTTTCGTCCTCCCGCATGTAGTACTTCTCCATCGCCCACTCCATGTCGAACTCCGCGTTCTCGTCGGGTTCGAGAATGGTTTCGACCCAATGCTTTTCCGTGTGCAGAACGTGCTTGATCAGTCCGCCGAGCGTGAGGTCGCTGACGGTCGAGCGTTGCCGTGCCTGGTCGTCGTCGATGCCGCGGACGGTGATCAACAGGGTGGCGCGCTGCTCCTGCAGGATCTGGAGGATGTCGGCGCGCTCACCGGTGGCCGGGGACTTCTGCGAAGTGGTCATGAGAAGAACGATAAGGGGAATTGAGGTCAGAAACGGTCCTCATTAGTG
>SEEV01000128.1 GCA_004211695.1 Rhodococcus sp. (in: high G+C Gram-positive bacteria) | reverse complement strand
ATGCGCACTCTCCTCGAGGAACGCAATTTCCCCGCGGACAAGGTGCGGTTCTTCGCCTCCGCGCGGTCGGCGGGCAAGAAGCTGCCGTTCCGCGGCGAGGAGATCGTCGTCGAGGACGCATCTGCGACGTCCGACGAGGACCTGAAGGGCATCGACATCGCCCTGTTCTCGGCCGGTGCGACGCTGTCCCGTGAGCAGGCCCCGCGCTTCGCGGCGGCCGGCGCCACCGTGGTCGACAACTCTTCGGCGTTCCGCAAGGACCCCGACGTTCCGCTGGTCGTCAGCGAGGTCAACCCGGAGCAGGCGAAGAACCCGCCGAAGGGCATCATCGCCAACCCCAACTGCACCACGATGGCCGCGATGCCGGTGCTGAAGGTTCTCCACGACGAGGCCGGTCTGCAGCGCCTCATCGTGTCGAGCTACCAGGCCGTGTCCGGCAGCGGCATCGCCGGTGTCGAGGAGTTGGTGGGCCAGGCCCGCGCCGTCATCGGCGACGCGGAGAAGCTGGTGCACGACGGCGGCGCCGTCGACTTCCCGGCCCCGAACAAGTACGTCGCACCGATCGCGTTCAACGTGCTGCCGCTCGCCGGCTCGCTCGTCGACGACGGCAGCGGCGAGACGGACGAGGACCAGAAACTCCGCAACGAGAGCCGCAAGATCCTCGGTCTGCCCGACCTGCTGGTGTCGGGCACGTGCGTCCGCGTCCCCGTCATCACCGGTCACTCGCTGTCGATCAACGCCGAGTTCGAGCGACCGCTGTCGGTGGAGCGCGCCCAGGAGATCCTGTCGAAGGCTCCCGGGGTGAGTGGCAAAGTGTGCTCCCGCACGCTTTGCCACTCACGTGTCGGTTGCGGGTGGATACTGGGCCGATGAGAGTGCTCGGGGTCGCCGTGGTGGCGGTTCTGTTGCTGCTCACCGGCGCGAACGAGGCATCCGCGCAGCCGAAAATCCTGCTGTCGCACGAAGAACTGCCGCCCGCCGCCGCCCCCTCCCACGCAGGCGAAAGCGTGCGGGTCCGTTACTCGACGTTGCGCACCGCGACCGCGACGGGTGAGTCGACCGGATCGATCTTCCTGCCGCGGGGCGATCCGCCCGACGGCGGCTGGCCGGTGGTGTCCTACGCGCACGGCACGGTCGGTGTCGCCGATCAGTGCGCCCCGTCCGTCGCCGGGTTCAATTACGTCGAACTGCCGGCCATCGAGCAGTGGCTCGCGGCCGGGTATGCCGTTGCCGCAACGGATTACGCGGGAATCGGGACGCCCGGTGTCAACGCGTATCTCGACGGTCACGCCGCCGGGGCGAACGCCGTCGACATCGTCCGCGCGGCACACGAACTCTACGCAGACGAGCTCAGCGACCGATGGATCGTCACGGGACTGTCGCAGGGTGGACACGCCACCTACTTCGCGGCCCGCGACGCCACCGCCCGGGCACCCGCGCTCGACTATCGCGGCGCCGTCGCCGTGGCAGCGCCGACGCACCTCGAACTGCTGTTCCCCGCCGCCGGTCCCGCGGTTCCGGCCCTGCCGACGACGGGAATCGTCAACTACGCGTTGCTGACCCTCGCAGGCATCGACGACCAGCGCCCCGAGGTCGGCATTCGGGGTTACCTTTCGTCGACGGGAATCGAACTGATGGAGTTGGCGAAGGTGACGTGCAGCCGGGAACTGGGCCGGTACCTGCTCGCCCATCCGACGTCGGTCGGGGATCTGTTCGCGGCGCCGCTGTGGAGCGAGACGTTCCGTACCCTCTTCCGGGAGATGCAGCAGGCGCCCGTCGACGGGTTCGACCGTCCCCTGCGAGTGGTGCACAGTCTCTCCGACGCCTCGGTGCCGATCCCGCTGACCTGGGCGCAACTCGCCGAGATGCGCGAGCACGGGGTGAACTTCGAATACCAGCAGTTCGTCGAGGAGGACCATCGCGAATCACTGATGGCCTCCATGCCGGACTCTCTCGCCTTCGCGGACCGCGTCCTGTCCTCCGGGTGACGCTCACGCGGGGTCGGCTGGGTTTCACCTCCGAGGTGTGACGACAATTCGGCTTCGCGGGACCGACACTCGACGAATGAATCCCGTCGGGGCCGCGGGTTCACCCGGCACGTGCGAGGCGCAGGCGGTATCCCGACCCTACGGTTCGGACATGGGCTCAGTCATCGGAGATCTGTTACCGCTCGCCGTGGGTGTCGCGATCTCGCCGATACCGATCATCGCCGTCATCCTGATGTTGCTGTCGAAACGCGCGGGCGGTGCGAGCGCGGGCTTCGGTGTCGGCTGGATCCTCGGCATCCTCGTCGCGACGGGCATCTTCCTGCTCCTGGCCGGTGGCATCGACACCTCCGATTCCGACGACCCGTCCGCGACGGTCTCGTGGGTGAAGGTGGTGGTCGGTGTGCTGCTGCTCCTGCTCGCGGCGAGGCAGTGGAGAAGCCGCAACGCGAACGCCGAACCGCCGAAGTGGATGCAGGCCATCGACGACCTGAATTTCGTGAAGTCGACGGGACTCGGATTCGCTCTGGCCGCGATCAATCCGAAGAATCTGCTGCTCAGTGTGTCGGCGGGCGTCGCGATCGGCACGGCGGACGTCAACGGTGGCGAGCAGGTGGTGGCCCTCGTCGTGTACACGGTGCTGGCCGGATCGACGGTGCTGGTCCCGGTCATCGCCTACGCCGTCGCCGCCGACAAGATGCGCGGGACCCTCGACAGCCTCAAGGTGTGGCTGCAGGCGAACAACGCCGCGGTGATGAGCGTGCTGCTACTCGTGATGGGGGCCGTCGTCCTGGGCAAGGGATTCGGCGGCCTGTTCTGACGCGACGGCGTCCGGTCCGCGGAGGTAGCGTCCGACGTAGCCCTCGTCGAGTGCGATGGCCTTGACGATCACCGCGGACCCCACGATCACGACGGACAGGACGAACAGCCAGCTGATCGCGGTGAACACCAGGCCGAGCGGCCCGAACTGGTGTTGTGCGGCGGCCGTGATCCGGGGCAGGACGAGACGTCCGCCGGCGTGGAGGGCGGTGAGCGCGGCGGCGGTCAGGGCACCCGTGGCCCACAGCACGCGGCCCTTGAGGGTGCCCATCGTCAACAGGTACGGGCTGAGAGTCCACACGGCCATCCACACGGCGAACTCCCCGGCGAGCGCGAGCGGTAGTCCGAAGAACCGGACGTTCGTGAGTTCGGCGGCCACACCGATCGCCGTCCCCGACATCGCGACGGCGAACAGGACCACCAGCCAGCGCCAGGCGTCCCGCAGATTGATCGCCGGCACGTTCCAGATCTTGGCGTAGATGCGGGCCAGCGCTCGGGCGAACGACGTGCCGCTGATCGCGACCATCAGCAGGCCCACCACACCGAACGCGGCGAAGGAGGGGTCGGTGGCGTCTACGGCGCCGGGCGTGGACGACAACTTCGTGGGGTCGAAGCCGAACTGGGTTTCGAGGGTGCGGGCGGTTACGTTCCAACTGCTCAGCGTCGATGCCGCGATCATCACGGGCAGCACCGACGTAAAGATCCTCGCGGCGAGCGTCATCGACCGGTCGACGAGTTCGATCTCGATCAGCCCGTCGATGACGCGTCGAACAGTGCGGCCGGGGGGTGTGCCCTGCAACCAGCCGTTGGCCGTTTCGGTCCGCGCGGCAAGCGCTTCCCGGGCCAGCGCCACAGACAATTTGGTGGACCGCACACCACCGACTCAACCGCAGCGGACGCGGCGCGTCTTCATCCCCGTGAGGTGAGAAAGACCGTCACGGGCGGATGATGCACCGGAACCCGATGTGGCACGTCGACGTCTCCTCGGTGTCGCCCTGCCGGGCCGAGGGTCGGTAGCGGAGGCAGTAGTTGGGCGCGCAGAGGTGCGAGCCGCCCTTGATCACCCGGCGCGCATACGGTTCGTCCGGGTTCTCGACGCGTGCGGTGTCGACGCGCGGGTTGGCGGGAATGCAGCAGGAACCGGCAGGCGCGACGTTCTTCCCGCTCTCCGAGTGATCCGCGGTGAAGAAATCGGTGGTCCATTCCCACACGTTGCCGGCCATGTCGCTGAGTTCGTAACCGTTGGGACGGAAGTGGCCGACCGGCGACGTCCCGGCGAAGCCGTCCTCGAGGAGGTTCTCCCACGGAAACTGGCCCTGCCAGACGTTGCCGCCGGGTCGGCCGCCCGGTTCGTGCTCGTCGCCCCACACGAACGGTTTCCGGTCCAGCCCGCCGCGCGCGGCGAACTCCCATTCCGCTTCGGTGGGGAGGTCCTTGCCCGCCCACTCCGCGTATGCCCGCGCGTCGAACCACGACACGTGCGTGACGGGATGGCGTTCACGTCCGCCGACGTTGCTGCCCGGACCTTCCGGGTGCCGCCAGTCCGCGCCCGGTGTGAACGACCACCAGCGGGTGAAGTCGTCGAGCGGCACCGGGCCGGGGGTCGGGGTGAAGACCAGCGAACCGGGTACGAGCAGCGCCGGATCGGCGCCCGGGTACTGGGCGGGGTCGGGGGCGATCTCGGCGGTGGTGACGTGACCGGTGGCCTTCACGAATCGCCGGAATTCGGCGACGGTGACCTGGTGCGAGTCCATCCAGAATCCGTCGACGGCCACCTGGTGGACGGGGCGTTCTTCGGGGTAGAAGTCCTCCGAACCCATCCAGAAGGTGCCGCCGGGGATCCATGCCATGTTCTTCGGAACTGCACGAGTCATGAGGTCAGACTGGCACGACGACGGCGGCGGCGCGAAGGGGACGCCCCGTAAACCCGGTGCGAGCCGCAACGGTTGGGGTACCGTCGGCTACTCGAGTCGCAACGCTGGTCGCATCGTGCAGGGGGCTCCGCCGAATGGATGGACGAATTCCGCGTAGGTCGTTCGTTCGTGGGCTGGCGCTGACGGCCGGTCTCGGCGCCGTCGGTGTGGGATCGGCGAGCGCATACCCGTTCGGGATCGATCCGCTGCGACCGTTCGTCTTCTCCTCGCCGCCGTTGCAGCCGTTCCGGGAGCAGTTGCCGCCGTTGCCGGTGCTGGGCGGCAGCGCCGTCGAGGTGCATGCGAGCAGCACCACGCACGTGTTCCATCCCGACCTGCCGGCCTCTCCGGCCCTCGGATACGGCGGCATGGACTACCTGGGTCCGACGATCGAGGCGCACGTCGGTGAACGGACGTCGCTCACCTACCGCAACGACATCGCGAGCAACCCCCTGGCCGCCGACGTCGACACGAGGATCCACGGTGTCACCGAACAGGACCGCACCCAGGTGCCGACGTCGCTTCATCTGCACGGTGGTCGGACGCCCCCGGAGTTCGACGGGCACCCCGAGGACATCATGCGGCCGGGGCAGGGGATGGTGCACGAGTTCCCGAACCGGCAGGAAGCCTGCGCACTCTGGTATCACGACCACGCCATGGGCGTCACCCGGCTCAACATCTATGCCGGGCTGGCGGGCATGTACCTGCTGCGCGACGAGTACGACACCGGTCAGCGCGACAACCCGCTCGGCCTGCCGTCGGGCGAGTTCGAGCTTTCGCTGGTGTTGCAGGACAAGAACTTCACCGACGACGGGCGGCAGAGCGTCCGCTCCAACCCGCTGAATCCGCAGGGCAGCTGGGAGGCCGCCACCCCCGGCGACATCGGCGTGGTGAACGGCAAGGTGTGGCCGGAGATGCCGGTGGCGCGCGGCCTGTACCGGCTGCGGATGGTGAACGCCGCGTCGTTCAGCGTGTGGAATCTGTTCTTCGAGAACCGGATGAGGTTCTGGGTGATCGGCGCCGAGGGCGGGCTGCTCGATGCGCCGGTCGCCACCGACCACGTCCGGCTCGGACCGGGGGAGCGCGTCGACCTCCTCGTCGACTTCGGCGCCCTCGCACCCGGGACGACGATGGAACTGCGCAACGACGAACCGATTCCGGAGCAGGTCGCGCAGCGCGGCGTGCAGATCATGCCGCGGTTCTGCCGGTTCCGGATCGGAACGGCCGCCGGATTCACCGGTGGTGTGCCCGAAACCCTGCGGGGCGGGAGCCGTGGTCTCGCCGTCCTCCCGCCCGTTGCGCCACCGTCGGTCGTGCGCACCGTGTCGGTGCTGCAACTCGCGCAGGGCCTCGGCCAGCCGTCCCCGCTGATGTCGCTGAACAACCTCCGCTACACGAGCGACGACATCGAGATGCCCCGGCAGGGCACGGTCGAGCAGTGGAACATCGTCAACGTCACGCCGGAACCACACCCGATCCACCTGCACCTGGTGACGTTCCGGGTGATCGGACGGCAGGCCATCGACACGAACGCATTGATGCAGGCCGTCCCCGTCCCCGCGGTCGGGATGCGGTGGACACCGTCGGCGGATCCGTTCGCCGTCGGGCCGGTCCAGGCGCCGCAGGTGTGGGAGTCGGGGTTCAAGGACACCGTGATCGCGGACGCGAACTCGATCACCCGGATCATCGTCCGGTTCCCGACCGCAGACGAGCTCGGCTTCGACCCGGACGCGACGTTCGGGATGTCAGGGGGTGACATGAGTGGTCACCACCACGGGGCGAGTGCTCACCCGCTGCAGGGCTACGTGTGGCACTGCCACATGCTCGACCACGAGGACCACGACATGATGCTGCGGTATCGCCTGGTGCCGTAGGCCTGTGAGTACTTATTAACGTTCCGCGGTTGATAAGTACTCACAGGTGCAGCACTTAAAAGCAGTCTGGACTGTTTTCTTTTTTCCGCCTACAGTGCTGGGTGTGACACCTGACACAGCAGAAGTCAAACCCACCCGCACGCAGGCGGAGCGGACCGCGGCGATGCGCACGAAGCTGCTCGACGCGGCCGTCGATTCCCTGGTCGAGCTCGGATACGCCCGCACCACCACGCAGGGCATCGCCCGGCGGGCGGGGGTGTCGCGCGGCGCCCAGCTGCACCATTTCCCCACCAAGGAGTCGCTGGTGGTGGCCGCCGTCGAACATCTCGTCGACAAGCGGATGGAGGAGATCCTCGCCGCCGAGGTGGATGCCGGTCGCGGGGTCGAGGTGCTCGCCGACGCCTTCTCGGGTCCGCTGTTCTATGCGGCGCTCGAGTTGTGGGTGGCCGCCCGGACCGATCCGGCGCTGTACGAGGCGACGGTTCCGCTCGAGCGGAAGGTCACCGAAGCGTTGCGCCACGGGTCGGCCGAGGTGTTCGGCGATCGGTTCGACGCCGACGCCATCGAGCTCAGTATCGAATTGGTTCGCGGTCTCGCGGTGTCGGCACTGTTCCGCACCGCCGAGGCCGAACAGTCACTCCGCGCGCGGCTGTTGCCCGTGTGGGAATCGAAGATGGAGAAGTCGTGAACCTTCCGCAGCACGTACACACCCTGATCGTCGGGGCGGGTTTCGCCGGCATGGGACTGGCCGCGCGCATTCTGCAGACGCAGCCGGACGCCGACGTCCTGATCATCGAGCGCGGGGCGGACGTCGGTGGGACGTGGCGCGACAACACCTACCCGGGCTGCGCCTGCGACGTCCCGACGTCGCTGTATTCGTTCTCGTTCGCGCCCAGCGCCGACTGGAGTCACACGTTCGCCCGCCAGCCCGAGATCTACCGCTACCTGAAGAAGGTTGCGGTCGACACCGGCGTTCTGAACCGCGTGGTGACCGATTGCGAACTGCAGGAAGCGCACTGGGACGACACCCAGGCTCTCTGGACCGTCCGGACCAGTCGCGGAACGGTGACGGCCGACGTCGTGGTCGCCGCCACCGGTGCGCTCTCGACGCCCAGCGTGCCGGACATGCCCGGGCTCGAGACGTTCGGCGGCACCACGTTCCACTCGGCGACGTGGAACCACGACCACGACCTCACCGGGGAGCGGGTGGCCGTGATCGGCACCGGCGCGTCCGCTGTGCAGTTCGTCCCCGAGATCGCACCCGCGACCGAGCATCTCACCGTGTTCCAGCGCACGCCCGCCTGGGTGATCCCGCGCCTCGACCGCGAACTGTCGGGCTCGGAGAAGGACCTCTACCGGCGACTACCGTTGGTGCAGAAGGCTGTCCGGGCATCCGTCTACAGCTTCCGTGAAGCCCTGGGCGGGGTGCTCGCGCACGCCACCGGGCTGCTGCCGGCGTTCGAGTTGGTGGCCAGGGTGCACCTGCGGCGCCAGGTGCGTGATCCCGAACTCCGCAGGAAACTCACCCCGAACTTCACCATCGGCTGCAAGCGGATGCTGCTGTCGAACGACTGGCTCCGGACCCTCGACCGCCCCGACGTCACGCTCGTCGACGCGGGACTCGCCGGGGTCACGCAGGACGGCGTCGTCGACGCGGTGGGCAATGAGCACAAGGTCGACACCATCATCTTCGCGACCGGTTTCACCCCCACGGAACCGCCTGTGGCGCGTGCGGTGCGCGGGTCGCACGGCCGCACGCTCGCCGAGCACTGGGGCGGCAGCCCGAGTGCGTACAAGGGGACCACGGTCGCCGGTTTCCCCAACCTGTTCCTGATGTACGGGCCCAACACCAACCTCGGTCACAGCTCCATCGTCTACATGCTCGAATCGCAGTCCGCGTACATCGCCGACGCCCTGGAGGTGATGCACCACAGCGGAATCACCGCTCTCGAGATCGCCGAGGAGGCGCAGCGCCGGTACAACACCCGCATCCAGTCCGACCTGCAGACCACCGTCTGGAACAAGGGCGGCTGCTCGAGCTGGTACTACGACTCCGAGGGGCGGAACTCGGTGCAGTGGCCGACGTTCACCTGGAAGTTCCGTTCCCAGCTGCAGCGATTCGACCAGGAGAACTACGTGTCCCGGCGCACGTCCGTAAAGGAGAGCGTCGCATGACGCATTACGACGTGATCGTGGTCGGCTCCGGTTTCGGCGGCAGCGTCGCGGCGCTCCGCCTCACCGAGAAGGGTTACCGGGTCGGCGTTCTCGAGGCGGGTCGCCGCTTCGCCGACAACGAGCTGCCCGAGACGAGCTGGCGGTTGCGGCGCTACCTCTGGGCGCCGTGGCTGGGTTGTTACGGCGTCCAGCGGATCCACCTCCTGCCCGACGTCCTGGTCATGGCCGGGGCCGGGGTCGGCGGTGGTTCGCTGAACTACGCCAACACGCTGTACCAGCCGCCGCGCCGCTTCTTCGAGGACAAGCAGTGGGCGCACATCACCGACTGGCAGTCGGAGCTGGCCCCGTACTACGAGCAGGCGAAGCGGATGCTGGGTGTGACGACCAACCCGTCGTTCACCCCCGCCGACGCCGTCCTGCGTGAGGTGGCCGAGGAGATGGGCGCCGGCGCGACGTTCACGACCACGCCGGTGGGCGTGTTCTTCGGCGAGCCGGGATCGACGGTCGCAGACCCGTTCTTCGGAGGCGAGGGACCCGACCGCACGGGATGCACCGAGTGCGGGAGCTGCATGACGGGCTGCCGTGTCGGCGCGAAGAACACCCTGGTGAAGAACTACCTCCACCTCGCCGAGAGCGCAGGCGCGCAGGTCCACGCGCTGACGACGGTGAAGGAACTGCGACCCCGGGCGGGCGGCGGCTACGAGCTGCGGACCCGCCGCACCGACGGGATGCGCAAGCGGGAGCGTACGTTCACCGCCGATCAGGTGGTAGTCGCCGCCGGCACGTACGGCACCGCGCGGCTGTTGCTGGCGATGAAGGACTCGGGTGCGCTGCCGCGGTTGTCGCCGCGGCTGGGATCGGTGGTGCGCACCAATTCCGAGGCCGTCCTCGCGGCCACCGCCCGACGCCGTGACACCGACTTCACGAAGGGCGTGGCCATCACGTCCTCGTTCCACCCCGACGACCATACCCACATCGAACCGGTGAGATACGGCAAGGGCAGCAACGCCATCGGATTGCTGCAAACCGTCCTCAGCGACGGCGGCGGACCGACGCCGCGGCTGCTGAAGACGGTCGGTGTGGCGCTGCGTCGTCCCGGGGCGTTCCTGCGGAGCCTGTCGGTGCGGCACTGGTCGGAGCGCACCGTCATCGCACTCGTGATGCAGACCGACGACAACTCGCTCGAACTCGCGAAGGGGAAGGGGCGTCTCGGTCGTGCAGTCACCAGCCGTCCCGGGCCTGGAGATCCGCCACCGGAATGGATCCCGCAGGGTCACACCGCGATCCGCAAGGTGGCGGAGCGAATCGGTGGAGACCCCGGCGGTTCGCTCGCCGACGTCGTGAACATCCCGATGACCGCGCATTTCCTCGGCGGCTGCACCATCGGCGATTCGCCGGACACGGGTGTCGTCGACCCCTACCTGCGGGCCTACGGCCACGACGGCCTGCACGTGGCCGACGGGTCGGTGGTCAGCGCGAACCTCGGCGTCAACCCGTCGCTCACCATCACCGCCCAGGCCGAGCGCGCATTCGCGCTGTGGCCCAACAAGGGTGAGGCCGATGCCAGACCCGAACCGGGCAAGCCATACGTACGTATCGAACCGACTCTGCCGCGAACGCCGGTGGTGCCCGCCGACGCGCCGGGCGCACTGCGGCTTCCGCTGACGGTGATCACGCGAAGGGAGACAGTCGATGTGGAGCGTGCCTGAATCGCACACCGACCGCGCGGACTGGCCCGCGAGCACACCGCCCCCGTGGCCGGCCGGGGTGCGCGCGACGCTCTGGTGGCATCGCAGCACCGAGGCCGCCCGCGTACTCGGGCCCGACGGTGTGACCGTGCCGCTGACCCTGGCCGTGATGGTCGACTACCTGGACTCGCCCGTCGGGCCCTACCGCGAAATCCTGGCCAGCCCGGTGCTGCGGGCGCCGGGTCGTCGCACCGGCCTGCTGCCGCGCATGGCGGTGCCGTTCATCGCGGTGGACTCGGAACCGTCCGTGCACGGCGGACGCGTGCACTGGAGTCTGCCGAAGGTGCCGGCCGAGTTCGACGGCGACGTGCACGGAACCTTCGAGGCGTCGACCGAGGCGTGGCGCGTCTCCACCCGGACTCGGCCGCGCGGACCGCGACTCCCCATCGCCGGGGCGCTGGGGTTTGCGCAACCCGGTGAACACGGTCAGGGGCTCGTGACGGCATCGGCGCGGCTGCGCGGACACTTCCGGTACGCCCGCGTCGACGTGCGAGCCGACGGCCCCACCCTGGCCGCGTGGCTGGTACCCGGCGCCCACCACGGCATCGTGATCACCGACGGGAAGATGACCACCGGTGCCGCGCAACTGCGCTGACCGGTGAAGACAGGGAAGGCCGCCCGGCGGTGAGCCGGGCGGCCTTCGGGTCGACGTCCCACAGGCGCCTCTCGGCGAGTGGTCGCTCGTAGCGACGAATGGGGTGAGGCCCGGGGCATGTCCGGACGCCGACAGGGGGTTCAACGGAGGGGTCCGCCGAATTGTTCCCTGGTTCGCTATTCGACGTCCGCGGCGACGCTGGCGAGGCGCGGCAACACGGTGTCGCGCCAGCCCGGACCCATCCGCTCGAACGCGTCGCGGCTCCGCTTGTCGTCGAGGTCGAAGCCGGAATGTTCGAGGAACAGACGGGTGCCGGCGCCCTCGGGAACCACGTTCCAGGTCAGCGTCCAGTTCTCGGTGAACGTGTAGACGAGACGCCGTTCGGGCTCGACCTCGACCACCTCGCAGGGCACGGAACCCCAGCCGGGCATGTCCAGGTGGAACTTGTGCCCGACCGTGGCGGCGATGTCGCCCGCCGCCCACCAGCGGGCCAGCAGTTCCGGCTCGGTGAGGGCCCGCCACACCGTGGCCGGCGGTGCGGCGATGAACTGGTCGACGGAGATCATGGTGGTGGTGCGGTCGGTCACGAGTCCTCCTCGAGGATGTCGGCGAGTGTGCGCAAGCGGCCGCGCCAGAACCGCTCGAACGGGTGCAGCCAGTCGCCCACGTCGGCGAGCGGCTCTGCGGTCAGGTGATAGTGCCGTTGCCGCCCGGACGGTTCGTCGCGGACGAGCCCTGCCTTGCGCAGCACCTGCAGGTGTTCGGCGACGGCGGGTCGGCTGAGGTCGAAACGGCCGGCGAGGTCACCCGCGGTCCGGGGGCCGTCCGCCAGGATTTCCAGCAGCCGGCGACGCACGGGGTTCGCGAGGGCGAGGAAGACGTCGTCGTCGGGCACGACCCGACCATATGTCGGAGATTTCCGACATGTCAAGAATTTCCGACACATCCTTTTCTTGACTAATTCCAAAAAAGGCCGATACTTGAACACATGCGACACGACACAGATCCCCGAGCGCAACTGCGCGGCGTGGGCCTCCGTGTCACGGCTCCGCGAGTCGCAGTCTTGAATGCGGTTGCCGTACGGCCGCATTCCGACGTCGACGACATCGCGGCCGTCGTTCGTGACGAGCTGGGTTCGGTCTCCACCCAGGCGGTGTACGACGTCCTCAAGGCATGCACCGCCGCCGGCCTGCTCCGCCGCATCGAGCCCGCGGGTTCGCCCGCGCGGTTCGAAACCCGTACCGGAGACAACCACCACCACCTCGTGTGCCGCAGTTGCGGGACCGTCGTGGACGTGGACTGCGCAGTCGGCGAGGCGCCGTGCCTCGACCCCTCGCAGGCCCACGGTTTCGAGATCGACGAGGCCGAGGTCGTCTTCTGGGGACTCTGCTCGCAGTGTCAGACCGACGCGCAGAGCGGAACCGGGTCGACAGCAGCCCTGTCCTGACCCGTCCGTCCCCACCGCTACACCCTCACCCGATGCAACCTGGAGGCTTTGCCATGCCTGAAACACAGCGCGCGACCACCACCAATGCCGGAATTCCCGTCGTCAGCGACAACGAATCGCTCACCGCCGGTCCCCAGGGGCCCATCCTCCTGCACGACCACTACCTGGTCGAGAAGCTCGCGCAGTTCAACCGTGAGCGCGTCCCGGAGCGCGTCGTCCACGCCAAGGGCGGCGGCGCATTCGGCGAACTGGTCGTCACCCACGACGTGAGCCGCTACACGAAGGCCAGGTTGTTCCAGCCCGGCGCGAAAACCGAGTCGCTGGTGCGGTTCTCCACCGTCGCCGGCGAGCAGGGCAGCCCCGACACCTGGCGCGACCCGCGTGGCTTCGCCGTGAAGTTCTACACCGAGGACGGCAACTACGACCTCGTCGGCAACAACACACCCGTGTTCTTCATCAAGGACCCGATCAAGTTCCCCGACTTCATCCACTCGCAGAAGCGGCTGCCCGGATCCGGCCTGCGCGACCACAACATGCAGTGGGACTTCTGGACGTTGCGGCCCGAGTCCGCCCACCAGGTGACCTGGCTGATGGGTGACCGCGGAATCCCGAAGACGTGGCGTCACATGGACGGATTCGGCTCGCACACCTACCAGTGGGTCAACGCCGACGGCGAGCGTTTCTGGGTGAAGTACCACTTCAAGACCGACCAGGGCATCGAGTTCCTCACCCAGGGCGAGGCCGACACCCTCGCCGGCAACGACCCCGACCATCACCGCGCCGACCTGTACGACACGATCGCCCGCGGCGAGTTCCCCAGCTGGACGCTGAAGGTCCAGGTCATGCCCGTCGACGAGGCCGAGGGCTACCGGTTCAACCCGTTCGACCTCACCAAGGTGTGGTCGCAGAAGGACTACCCGCTGATCGAGGTCGGCAAGTGGACCCTCAACCGCAACCCCGACAACTTCTTCGCCCAGATCGAGCAGGCGTCGTTCGAACCGTCGAATGTCGTTCCGGGAATCGGCTTCTCACCCGACAAGATGCTGCTGGGCCGCGTCTTCTCGTACGCGGACGCGCACCGGTACCGCATCGGCGCCAACTACGCGCAGCTGCCCGTCAACGCGCCGAAGAATCAGGTGAACTCGTACTCGCAGGACGGCGCGATGCGGTACGCCACCAATTCGCCCGAGACCCCGGTGTACGCGCCGAACTCGTACGGCGGCCCGCACGCCGACGCCTCCCTCGCGGGCGACGAAGGCCTCTGGGCGTTCGACGGCGAGTCGGTGCGCGCCGGCTACATCGAGCACGCCGAGGACGGCGACTTCACGCAGGCGGGGACGCTCGTCCGGGAGGTCCTGGACGACGACGAACGCGAACGCCTGGTGAACAACATCGTCGGTCACGCACTCGGCGGTGTCAGCGAGCCGGTCCTGCTCCGCGTCTTCGACTACTGGAAGAACGTCGATCCCGACCTCGGCAAGCGAGTGGAAATCGGTGTCCGGGAAGGGCAGAGTCAGAGCTGACGTCGTTGGTGGGGCAGGCTCAGAGCAGGCCCCACCAGTAGATCAGGCAGGCGAGAACGAATACCACCACAGTTTCCACTTTCGACCCTCCTTCGCCCGACTGGGCGTAACGCACAATTCCATCATCCACCCTCGGCGGCGCCCGTGAGTACTTGTTAACCGCCCGCGGTTGACAAGTACTCACAGGGGTGTGACGGATGTGTCGGATGTTGTTGCTAGGTTGGGCGGTGTCAGGACACCGGCTCGGATGCCCGTGTCCCGAGTCGGGGTCGAAAGGTGCTGTCTTCCATGGTGATGGGTCCAACCCATGCAATGTCCGGTGCTGCCGTAGGTCTGGCGGTCGCAGATCTGCTGCCCCTCGACTGGGGTGGGCCCACCTCGACTGCCGAGACCTTCACGTTCGCGGCGGTGTGCGCCGGGGCGGCGCTGCTCCCGGACCTCGACACGAGCCAGTCCACCGTCTCGCGGTCGTTCGGTCCGGTCAGCAACGTCGTCGCCAAGGGTGTCGACGCGGTGTCGCTGGGTTTCTACACCGTCACCAAGGGCAAACGGGACGGCAAGCGGCGCGGCGGGCACCGCACGCTCACCCACACGGCGCTGTTCGCGGCGGGCATCGGAGCGGGAGTGTCCGCGCTGGTCGTCCAGTTCGGCAAACCGGCTATCATCGCCACGCTCTTCATCTGCCTCGGCCTCGCGCTTCGCGGGCTGGCCGGTGAGCTGGCCAAAGAAAAAGGCTGGCTGGCAGTTTCGGCGGTCGCCGCCGTGCTGTCCGCCCTCACGTGGCAGTCGTATCCGACGGAGGCCGGCTCCACCGGACTCGGTGTCGCGGTGGCGCTCGGCTGCGTCACCCACTGTCTCGGGGACGCCATCACCAAAGAGGGCGTCCCCTTCCTCGCCCCGTTCCTCACGCTCGGCAAGGAACGGTGGTGGGAGTTCCGGCTTCCGTCGTTCCTGTCCATCCGGGCGGGCGGGCCCTTCGAGAAGGTCGTGCTCGGGCCCGCCCTCACCGTGGCCGTCGGACTCATGGTCATCTGGGCCATCGACGGTGCGCCGCAGGCAATCTACGACGCGTTCATGCCTGTACCGCAGTGAATCAGTGACTCACGCCGCGAGTATGTTCTCGAGGTCGTCGAGGACGAGCATCGCGCCGGTGGGGCCGAGGGCGAGGAACCACGTCTCGTCGCTCACGTGCACGGACTTGCCGTCCTTCACCGCCTGCATCTGATTCCACAGCGGGCCGCCGATCACGGTCGACTCGTCGGTGGTGTCGGGCGCGCCGTAGCTGGAGTAGAAGATCCGGTCGGCGTCTGCCTCGCCGATCGTCTCCTGGCTCACCTCGACGGCGAGTTCGTCGACGTCCTGGACCGTGGGGCGGGGGAGCCCGACATCCTTCAGGATGACGCCGATGAACGACAGGTTGCCGTACAGGCGGGTCTTGCCGGACATGAACCGCACCAGCGAGATCGTCGGCTCACCCGTGATCGACTCCCGGACCTCGTCGGCGCGGGTCTGGTAGGTGTTGAGAACGTCCTCCGCCTTGGTCTCCTCACCGAGGGCGTCGGCGACGAGCAGGAAGTTCTCCTTCCACGGGAAGCCGGGGCGGATCCCGAACACGGTCGGTGCGATCGACGACAGCTGCGGGTACAGCTTGTCGGCGCGCAGTTTGCTGCCCAGGATCAGATCGGGCTGCAGCGCGGAGATCGCCTCGAGGTTCAGGTTGTTGGTGGTGCCGACGTCCGGCACTCCGGCGAGCTTGTCGGCGAGGTAGGACGGCTGACCTGCGGCGCTCTCCGGGCTGGCCAGTCCGACGGGCGTGATTCCGAGGGAGAGCACGTCGTCCAGCTCGCCGCCGTCGAGGACGATGATCCGTTCGGGCTTCTTCTCGATGACGGTCTCGCCGAGCGCGTGGGTGATGGTCCGGGGGAAGACGCCTGGTCCGGCGTCGGCGCCGAGTTTGGCGGTCTCGGCGTCCGCCGTGGCGAACAGTCGACCGCCGGTGGCGACGTCGGTGTTGCCGGCGGACGATCCGGTGTCGTCTCGGTGTCTCACACTGTCGGGGTGGCGGGATTTGAACCCACGACCTCTTCGTCCCGAACGAAGCGCGCTACCAAGCTGCGCCACACCCCGTGTTGAACCTCGGCTAGCTTACATTACACAGTGAGCGACCATTAAATCCCCTGGTCAATTGCGTATAACGGTGCTCTCCGACGGCTCCGTGCGACCCCGCGCGGCATCGGCGTCCGAGCCGCCGCGCTGAGCCGGAACCAACGTCAGGAGGGTCGCCTCGGGGCGGCAGCAGAAGCGGGCCGGCGCCCACGGGGACGTCCCGACCCCGGCGGACACGTGCAGCTGCGTGTGCGCACCCCACTTCGACGGCCCCTTCACCCGCGAGCGGTCGATGTCGCAGTTGGTGACAAGCGCGCCGTAGAACGGCAGGCACAGCTGGCCGCCGTGCGTGTGGCCCGCCAGCACGAGGTCGTATCCGTCGTCCGCGAACCGGTCGAGCACACGCGGTTCGGGCGAGTGGGTGATGCCCAGGCGGAGATCGGCCAGCGGATTGGGCGGGCCGGCGATGGTGTCGTACCGATCGCGTTTGAGGTGTGGATCGTCGACGCCGGCCGACGCGATCCGAACCCCCGATACCTCGAGGTCGCGGCGCACGTGGGTGACGTCGAACCAGCCGCGCTCGGTGAACGCGGCCCGCAGGTCGCCCCACGGCAGCGGCTCACCGAGGACCCGCTTGTGTTCCTTGCGGAAGTACTTGAGCGGGTTCTTCGGCTTGGGCGCGAAGTAGTCGTTGCTGCCGAAGACGAACAGTCCCGGGCGTGCCAGCAGATTCCCCATCGCCTGGACCACCGCGGGCACCGCCCGCTGGTGCGACAGGTTGTCGCCGGTGTTCACGACGAGGTCGGGGTCGAGGTTGTCCAGCTCGCGCAGCCAGTTCTGCTTCAGCCGCTGTCCGGGCATCATGTGCAGGTCGCTGATATGCAGCACCCGCAGCGTCGACGACCCGGGTGCGAGGACCGGCATCGTGACTTCACGCAGGGCGAACGCATTGCGTTCGATGAGCGAGGCGTAGCCGATACCGAGGGCGGCGGCGCCCGCCGTACCCAGGGCGGCGCGGGTCAGGTTGGTACGGAACTCGTCAGACACTCTTCCAGGATACTGATGAGCGCAATCGAGGTGCAGTGTCAGAATCGGGGCGCGTAGCGTTTCGCCCATGCCAGATTCACTGAAAGCAAGACTGCGCTCCGACATGACGGCCGCGATGAAGGCCAAGGATTCGCTGCGCACCGCCACCATCCGCATGTTGATGGCCGCCGTGCAGACCGAAGAGGTCTCCGGCAAGGAAGCTCGTGAACTCACCGACGACGAGGTGCTCAAGGTCCTCGCGAAGGAGTCGAAGAAGCGCGGCGAGTCCGCCGAGATCTACACCGAGAACGGTCGAGGCGAGCTGGCGGCGCAGGAGCGTGCCGAGGCTCAGATCATCGACGAATACCTCCCGACCCCGCTGACCGACGCGGAACTCGTCGACGTCGTGGACACCGCCATCGCTCAGGTGGCCGAGGAGATCGGTGAGCGTCCCGGTATGCGTCAGATGGGTCAGGTCATGAAGGCCGCCGGCGCACTCGCGGGCGGCAAGGCCGACGGTTCGCGGCTCTCGCACGCGGTGAAGTCCCGCCTCTGACCCCCACGTGAGTGGGAAAGTGCGCCCCCGCACACTTTCCCACTCACGTGGGGGTTACCGAGGTATGGGCGGCAGCTGGATCGGCGGCAGGCCGGGCAGCTGGATGGGCGGAACGGGGATGCCCTGCGCCGGCGCCTGCGGGGGAGCGGCCTTCACCGATCCGTCGCTGACGTAGATCGTGATGGTCGACCCCGGAATGGCCGAACCGGACGGCGACACGCTCGTGACCGTTCCCTTGGTCGCCTGCGATTCGGTGGTGACCGAGTTGACGGTGAACCCCGCTCCCTGCAGACGGGACGTCGCGGCCGACTGGCTCAGCCCGGTGACGTCCGGAACCTGACCGTTCTGCGAACCCCGCACATACTTCTGATCGACCGGCGGCAGTGACGTCGGCCCGAAGTTGTTGGCGATGGGGTTCATCGCCGCGTACCAGGTCCGGGCGGGTTCGTTTCCACCGAAGAGGTTTCCGTCACCACACGGCCGCAGCGGGGCCGAGCAGATCTCCCCGGGGGTCGGCGAGTCACCGAACACGTAGACGGCGGCGGCGAAGTTGTTGGTGAACCCGAGGAATCCCGAGGACATGTGGGATTCCGTGGTACCCGTCTTACCGGCCATCGGGAGCGTCCAGCCGACGCTGCCCGCCGCCCCGGCGGACGTACCGCCCGGCTTGTCGTCCTTGCTCATGGCGTTGGTGAGGGTGTCGGCGAGTCCGGGTTCGACCACCTGCTCGCACGCCTGCTGGGTGACCGAGACGGGCTTGCCCTCACGGTCGAAGACCGAATCGATGGGGGTGGGTGGGCACCACTTGCCGTGCGACGCGAGCGTTGCCGCGACGTTCGACAGCTCCAGGGGATTGATCCACGTGGGCCCGAGGGTGAACGAACCCAGGTTCTGATCCTTCTGGAAATCCGCCATGCTGCGATCGTCGAATCCGGAGGTGCCGGGGTCGGCGTACGAGCGCAGACCCAGCCGCACCGCCATGTCGACGGTGGGGGCGACGCCGGTGGCCTGGATGAGCTTGACGAACGCGGTGTTGGGCGACTGCGCGAGCGCGTCCGTCACCGACAGCGCCGCCGGGTATTTGCCGGCGTTCTCGACGCAGTACGTGGACGCGGGACAGCCTCGTGCACCACCGCTACCCATGCCTTTGGCCTCGAACCGCCCGGGGACGTCCAGGATGGCGTTGGTGCCGAGGCCTTTCTCCATCGCGGCTGCCGTGGTGAAGATCTTGAAGATCGACCCGGCGCCGTGTCCGGCCAATGAGTACGGCTGGGCCTGCACGGTTTCGTTGGCGTTCGCGTCGAGGCCGTAGGTGCGGCTACTGCCCATCGCGAGAATCTTGTGCGAATCCTGGCCCGGCTGGACCACGTTCATGACGTTCGCGATGCCGTCGAGTCCCGGGCTGGCGTTCGCACTGAGCGCCGCCTTCGTCGACGCCTGCACCGCGGGGTCGAGCGTCGTCTTGATCAGGTAGCCGCCCTTGTCGATCTGCTCGCGGCTGATGCCGGCGTTGGCCAGGTACTGGAGGGCGTAGTCGCAGAAGAACCCGCGATCGCCGGCGGCGATGCACCCGCGGGGCAGCCGGTTGGGCTCGGGCAGCACGCCGAGGGGTGTCTCCTTGAGCTGCCGCAGCTCGGCGGCCCGCTCGGGGATGTTCGAGATCATCGTGTCGAGAACGACGTTGCGGCGCTCGAGGACGCCGTCGGGATTCGTGTACGGGTTCAGCGCCGAGCTCGACTGCACCATGCCCGCGAGCATCGCGGACTGCTGGGTGTTCAGTTCGGCGGCGTCGATGCCGAAGTAGGTCTGGGCGGCGTCCTGGATGCCGAACGAGGCGTTGCCGAACGGCACCAGGTTGAGATAGCGGGTGAGGATCTCGTCCTTGGTGAGTTCCTTGTCGAGCGTCAGCGCCATCCGGATCTCGCGGATCTTGCGGGCGGGCGTCGTCTCGATCGCCGCTCGCCGTTCGGCGTCGGTCTTGGCCACGACGAGCAGCTGGTAGTTCTTCACATACTGCTGGTCGAGCGTGGACGCGCCCTGCTGGACCTCGCCACTCGTGGTGTTGGTCAGGAAGGCACGCATCGTGCCTTGCCAGTCGACGCCCTTGTGCTCGGGGAACCGTCGGTCCTCGACGGAGACGATGGCGAGTTTCATCTCGTTCGAGATCTTGTCGCTCGGGACTTCGAACCGCCGCTGGTCGTACAGCCACGCGATGGGATTGCCCGCCGAGTCGACCATCGTCGAGACCGCGGGAACCGTTCCTTCGACCAGTTCGGCCGAGACGTTGTCGACGGTGTCAGCCGCCCTGTTGGACGCGTAACCGAACCCGCCGGCGAGCGGAAACATCACGCCGGCGAGGAGCACTCCTGCCAAGGCGGAGGATCCCGCGAGCTTCCCCACTGTTTTTGCAATCGACACGATCTACAGACTACGTGGGGTCTGAGGGTGCGCTGGTTGGGCGCGGAATTCGACCAGGAAAAAGCCCTGAGCACTGGGTATGGACGGGCGTACCAAAAAAGCGTGTTCTTCGTCTTGCGCGTTGCGGTTTCTTTACCTAAATTGTTGGAACAGTGTGATGGAGATAACACCCCATCGCTTATGTGGTGCAGCCT
>SEEV01000537.1 GCA_004211695.1 Rhodococcus sp. (in: high G+C Gram-positive bacteria) | reverse complement strand
TTCTCGGCTGTGTCTCCAGATGCAGAACAGCCGAAACCGGTGAACAAGGACCTCGCGGCCATGCGCGTCGGTTACGCACACCAGGGCGCTGACGGACGGTACGTCGACTCCGATCTGGATGCCGACCAGCTGAGCGACGGCTGGCTTCCCCTGATGCGCCTGTGGCTCGAGGACGCGGTAGAGGCCGGGGTTCCCGAACCCAACGCGATGACGCTCGGAACCGTCGACGAGCACGGACATCCCTGCACCCGCACCGTCCTGTGCAAGGGACTGAGTGCCGACGGTGTGCTGTTCTTCACCAACTACGACTCGGACAAGGGCCGCCAGCTGGACGCGGTGCCGTATGCGTCGGTGACGTTCACCTGGGTGCCCGTCGCCCGGCAGATCACCGTCCGCGGGCCGGCCGAGCGCGTGAGCGCCGAGGTCACCGACGAGTACTGGCACAGCAGGCCCCGCGGGTCCCGGCTGGGGGCGTGGGCGTCGGAACAGTCGCAGCCGATCGGCTCGCGGGCCGAACTGGACGCCGCGCTGCTGCATGCGGCGGAGCGTTTCCCCGTCGACGTCGACATCCCGGTCCGTCCGGACTGGGGCGGAATCCTGATCCGGCCCGACGTCGTGGAGTTCTGGCAGGGCCGCGCCAACCGGATGCACAACCGCATCCGCACGACCCGTGCAGGCGACACCTGGACCGTCGAGCGTCTGCAGCCGTGAGGGCCGGGGAATAGTGAGCATGGGAAACGAGCTAAGGGAAGAATGACCGAGACCGTCACCGAGAAGAGAAAGCGGCGGCTGCTCGCCGACACGACGCCGCTGCAGAACCGGGACTACCGCCGCCTGTGGGCGGCCGGGATCGTGACGGTGATCGGTGGGCAGCTCAGTATCGTCGCCGTGCCCCAGCAGGTGTACGAGATCACCCGCAGCTCGGCGTACGTGGGTCTGACCGGGGTGTTCGCGCTCGTGCCGCTGGTCGTGTTCGGGTTGTGGGGCGGCGCTCTGGCCGACGTCATGGACCGGCGGAAGCTGCTGACGATCACAACCGTCGGGCTCGGGGTCACGTCGGTGCTGTTCTGGGTGCAGGCGGCGCTCGGCCTGGACAACGTGTGGCTGGTACTCGGACTGCTGGCGTTGCAGCAGGCGTTCTTCGCCGTCAACCAGCCCACCCGCAGCGCGATCATTCCGCGGCTCATCCCAGCGGAACAGCTGGCCGCCGCGAACTCCCTGAACATGACGGTGATGCAGTTCGGTGCGATCGCCGGTCCGCTGCTCGCCGGGGTGATGATTCCGACGGTCGGGCTGTCGACGCTGTATCTCGTCGATTCGATCGCCCTGCTGGCCACGCTGTGGGCGGTGCTCCGGCTGCCCGCCATCCCGCCGACGGGGGAGTCGCGGCGGGCCGGGCTGCGCGAGGTGTTCGACGGGTTCGCCTACCTCGCGACGCAGAAGGTGCTGCTCGCGTCGTTCGTCGTCGACATCATCGCCATGGTGTTCGGCATGCCGCGGGCGTTGTTCCCGCAGATCGCGCACGACACGTTCGGCGACCCGGCATCGGGCGGTGTGGCGCTCGGCCTGCTGTTCGCGGCGATGTCCTTCGGCGCGGTGGCCGGTGGGGTGTTCTCCGGCTGGCTGCCGCGGGTCCGGCGTCAGGGCCGCGCGGTGATCGTGTGTATCGCGTTGTGGGGTCTGGCGATGGTGGGATTCGGCCTCGTGGTGGGAGTCGCGTCACCCGGCGACAGTCCGGTCCTGTTGTGGATCGCCCTCGCGTTCCTCGCATTCGGTGGCGCCGTGGACATGATCTCCGCCGCGTTCCGCAGCACGATGCTGCAGCAGGTCGCCACCGACGAGATGCGCGGACGACTGCAAGGCGTCTTCATCGTCGTCGTGGCCGGCGGCCCGAGGATCGGCGACGTCCTGCACGGCGCGGCAGCCGCAGCGGTCGGGACGAGCGTCGCGGCGGCGGGTGGCGGCGTCCTCGTCGTCATCGGTGTGGTGATCGCCGCGGTCGCGTTCCCGGCACTGTGGCGTTACAAGGTCACCCGCTAGGTTCCTGTGCGCCATCACATATCTCGTGCAGAACTCGTGCACACTGAAGTGCATGGGTGAATCGCAGTCGTCGAAGACGGACAGGCCTGCAGCGGCTGGATTCGAGATCCGCGGCGGCGGCTACCGTGCCGGTATCGCGGCCACCGGTGCCGGACTCCGGCTACTCGAACGGGACGGTCCGGAGGGGCCGACGGCGCTCACCGAGACGTGGGAGGTCGGCACCCGGCCGCCGTTGTCGGCGGGGCTGATCCTCGCGCCGTGGCCCAACCGGATCCGCGACGGCAAGTTCGTCTTCGACGGCATCGACCATCAGCTCGAGATCACGGAGCCGACGTTCGGTAATGCCAGTCACGGATTCGTCCGCCGCCGGGACTGGCGTGTCGTGAATCACACCGACGACCGCATCGAGTTGTCGATCGACGTCGGCCTCCACAAGGGGTGGCCGTACCCGCTGCGGCTCACCGTCGCATATGCCCTCGACGACGACGGCCTGACGGTGACGCACACGGCGACCAACACGGGAGCCATCCCGGCGCCGTTCGGGATGGGTTTCCACTCATACGTCCGCGCCGGCGACTTCCCGCTCGACGAGTGCACGCTGCGTCTGTCCGCCGGCACCCGGGTACCCCTCGACGAGCGCATGCTGCCGAACGGCGGCTCGCAGCCGGTCGCCGGCACCGAATACGACTTCACCAGCCCGCGCACGCTGGCCGGCGTGGCTCTCGACACCCCGTTCAGTGCACTGGACTTCGACGTCGACGGCAGGTCGCGGCACGAACTGCGCGCACCGGACGGCACCGGAACGATCCTGTGGGCGGCCCGGGAGTTCGGCTGGCTGCAGGCATTCGTCGCGGACCCCGACGCGGGCAAGTCGTACCCCGGGCGGGGGCGGGTGCTGGCGCTGGAACCGATGACGTGTCCGCCGGATGCGTTCAACTCCGGAATCGATCAGTTGGTGCTCGCTCCGGGACAGCAGTGGACCGGCCGCTGGGGCATGTCCGCGCTGGGGTCCTAACCGTTCAACTTTCGAGCATCGGGTGCCCACTTGGTGAGACGGTGTAACACCGGGTGCGGCCCTGTCGATACGTCGGGCGGGGGTTCTTCTGTCGCGCCCGACCGGCGCTGCGACGCCCCCCGTTCCTCCCTCACCGCATCGGGTGACGAGTTGTGCGTTCGCCGCCGTCTTCGGCATCGGTGCAGGTGACGCGGCCGGTCCAGTCTCGGGCAACTGGCCCTCACCGTTTTCGCTCCCGCCCTGTGCGGGCAAATCGGACACTCCCGGATCCCGCTCGGCGACCCTTCCGCCTGGTTGCCGCGCATCCCGCGGGGGAGCCGGATCACGGGCTCTCAGCGGACCCGCCTTCGGCACTCGGGCCAGAGTGGGACTAGTTTCTACCCTGAATGAAGTTGTTACTCATTGGTTTGAGCTTGAGAGGGATGCTTCGTGCCTGACAATGACACAAAGCCCACGCTTACCTACCCCGGTGGTGAGCACACGATGTCCATTGCCAGGGCAACCGAGGGCAATGACGGTATCGAACTGGGCAAGCTGCTCGCCAGCACCGGGTACACCACCTTGGACCCGGGTTTCGTCAATACCGC
>SEEV01000127.1 GCA_004211695.1 Rhodococcus sp. (in: high G+C Gram-positive bacteria) | reverse complement strand
GGTGATGCCGTTGACCTGACCCGGGCGGGAGATCAGCTGACCGCCGACAGGGAGATCAGCTGTCCGCGCACAGGGACACCAGCTGTCCGCCTACAGGGACGCCCTCATGTCCCTTGACATACGGATTCACGAGGAGACTGCTCCACGTCCACCTGGGCACGTACCCCCAGTGTGCTGTAGCTGTGAAGCGAGAGGATCGAAGTTGACCTCGCCGTAGCTCGAGGATCCGGCCGTCGACGGTCTCGCTCGGCGACGTGATCGATAGAGGAACGAGAAGGGTATTCCGGCGGAGATTCGCCGCCCCCGACATCATGAATACCCGCCTGGCACCGCTGCGATTCACCGACGGCCTCCCCGACCACGCGGTGGACACGGTCACGACAACCCCGACTTTCGCCGCGGAGTCCAGGTGTTTCTGATCCGATGCCGGCCACATCGCAGGTGTCGGCTCCTGTTTGTGTGTCGACGCGACCGCCCCCTGTTGGCGGCTCGCTCCCGTCCCGCCGGCCTGCTCGGCGCCGACAACCATGACACCCTGTCCCACGAGACCTCAGCCCGCCGACTCGGAAGGACCCGCGACACCGTGACCACCTGGACTCTCTGGCTCGGCGCCCTGCTGGTCGTCGGTGGCTCGGCCGCCCAGATCACACACCGGGCCGGGGCGGCCCGAGCCCTCTGGCTTCTCGCGGTGCTCGCCTTCGCGGCCGCGGCCGCCTCGGTGGTGACCGCGTCCGAGTTCTCGCTGCCGCTGGTGCTGGCGGTCGTTGTCGCGATCGGGGCGACCCTCGCCCTGGTCGCGGGCACCAGGGAGCCGAAGAAGTCCGCGGTCGCGGGGCGGGGTGCGGAATGATCGGTGCGGTCTGCGCCGTCGTCCTCGGGGTACTGCTGACGGGCTCGGACCTGGCCGACCGGTGGCGTGGGCACCGGTCGCAGCGGGTGCGCATCGCCGAGATCGCGGACAGCCTCGACCGCTTCCAGTGGGCGGTGCTCGAGGACCTCGCCGAGGCGCGCCACCACTTCCTGTACCGCGATCGCGCCCGCCCCGGTGGTGAGGAGTGTCGGGCGTTCATCGCGGCCCGCGAGGCCGCCGATAGGTTCGGGATCCCCGACGAGGTGGCGGTGTACCGTCTCGCCGACCGGATCATCCGAGAGCGGGACAAACAGGCGCTGAGGTAAGCCCTGAGCGCAACGAACGGCCCTAGAGAGCATCCAGGGGCCCGTTCACGTTGGATGGTCAGGCCGCGTTCGTCGCGGCCTCGATCAAAGCCCGCCGCTGTCAGAAACAGGCCGCCACACACGCCAATCCGCGGAACCCCGCAGATCAGGACCGTGAGCAGATCACCGGTCTGGGCAGGGTGTGGCGACCTGTTGCTCGTCGCGACAGCCACAGTAGATCGTCCCTCCGACACGGTCGGCGGATATTTCACTTCTGCTCTTCGACGCAGCGCAACACGATCTCGGTCTGACTCATTGCTGCCATGTGGTCGATGGTGCTCATAATGGGCGCTCCGGGCTGCGCAGCGGCACCCCAGTTGGTGACCTTGCGGCTATCCGAAGTGAGACCCAGGATTGGGTATGCCCCTTGCGAGTCTCGGAGTGACCACACACCGGTCGTCAACGACGACGCATTGCCGGTGTCGACGACGTCCGCCGCGATGATGGCCCCGGGATAATCCTGATCATTCCGGTCGCTGACCGGGACCGTCTCTACGTACGCATCTCTCAACTCGTAGGCAGGGTTGGTCAGCTGTCGGCGGACATGAAAAGCTGCCCATAGGCGGTCACGAAAGTGCCCCGGTAGTGGCCACGAAACTGCCCGCTGACGGACATGGGTTTGTGCCCATTGGCGGACACGAAACTACCCACACGGGTCTGTCCGCTGTGCGACACGTTCGATCTTCGCCCCGATCGCCTCCCCGGATCGGGGCCCCTCCTCGGGTTCGCTCGACGGTGCTACCACGCCGAAATGCGAGTCCCTCGAGGAGAGGCCGTCATGAAGTCTGCCAAGGAAGCCATGGAAATTCTTGCCGCCTACGACCTGACGAAGTCCTACTAGGAGTCATGCTGTACTCGGCGGCGACGCACAGCCGATTCTGTCGCTGCTCTGGACGGCCGCCGGGCAATCCCGACTGGGACCGACCAGCAGGTTTGTGGGGCAGGAGGCCGGATGTTCCACCGTGGTGACCGTGTCGCTACCGAAGCCCCTACTCTCGATGAGGGCCTGGTCGTCGAGCCCGAGGCCCGCCGCCGTCCGTGGATGGACTTTCTCGTCTCCACGCCGGGACGGCTGTCCGTGCTGGGGATCCTGCTCGTCGCGGCGGTCCTCACCGCTGCTGTGATCACCTCGGCCGCGGTTGCAGCCCGGCAGCAGCGCGTCGAGACCCTCCGCACCCACACCGAACCGCTGATGAATGCCGCCCAGAACCTCTACAGCGCGTTGTCGATCGCCGACGCCGACGCCACCACGTCCTTCCTCTCCAATGGCACCGAAACGACCGCCGTCCGGCAGCAGTACACCCAGGCGATCGGCGAGGCATCGAGCGCGTTGGTCACCGCAGCCAACGGCGTCTCGTCGCAGGACGCCGAATCGCTGGCACTGCTGTCGGACATCGTGCGCAACCTCGCCGAGTACTCCAACCTGGTGGCGACTGCGCAGGCCAACGACCGGGCCGGCAACCCGGTCGCGGTGGCGTACCTGTCCGATGCTTCCACGCTCATGCAGGACACCATCCTCCCGATGGCCGAACGCCTCTACGTCCACCAATCCCAGGCGGTCGCCGATACCCAGACCCACATTGCGCAACTGCCCACGACCGCCCTCACCGTGACCGTCGCCGTGCTCGTCGCCCTCATCCTCGCCCAGCTGTACCTGCGGCGGAAGAACAAACGTCGGGTCAACCCCGGCCTCGCCGCCGCCACCGCACTGATGGCCGTTCTGCTGATCTGGTTGGTCGCGGCAAGTGTGGTGTCGTCGATGGCGAGCGACCGCGCGAGAGTCGAAGGGACCCAACCTCTCGATGCCGTCGTCCACGTTCGCATTCTGGCGCAGCAGGCCCGCGCCGACGAAACCCTCGCCATAGTGCAGCGCGGATCGGACACCCGGTACGAGATCGACTATGCCCGGCGTACGGAGGCGCTCTCGGAGGAACTCGCCCGGCAGCTGGCCGACTCACACGGACGTGCCGCCGCGGAACCGATCGACGGCGCCGTGACCGCACTCGACGGGTGGCGTGCCGCGCATCAGGACATCGACAATGCCCTCGATCGCGGTGACTACCCGGCCGCCGCGGCGATCGCCGTCGGATCCGATCCTGCCGCATCGACGGCACGGTTCGCCGCCCTCGACCAGTCCCTGCGCAGCGCAATCGACCGGCTCCGCGACGACGAGGTCGACGCCGTGACGGACACGTATCGGTCGATGTCGAAGCTGGCCATCGGTAGCATCGTAATCGGAGTTCTCGGCGGATTCGCCGTCGGCGGGGGTATCTGGCCGAGACTGAACGAGTACCACTGATGACCCGGATGACGCTGCCGACACAGAGCGCGGGACCGCGGACGCGGCCCGGGATCCTCCTCGGTGTCGCGATCATCGCCACCGCCGGCGCCGTCCTCACCGCGTGCGCCGCACCGGATCCGCTCACCCCGACCGCCACTGGTCTGTACACCCGACCGATGTCGGGTGGCGCACAGATCATCGCGCCCCTGGGCACCGCGCCTCCGGAACCACCACCACCCGAATCGTGCGGTGCCCTGGCCAGCCTGCGTCCCGGCCCACCGCCGGCACCCGGACAGATGCCACCCGGCGGCTCGCTCGCCGAGATCGCCGCTCGCGGTCGGTTGATCGTCGGTATCGATCAGAACACCAATCTGCTCAGCTTCCGGGACCCGGACACCGGCACCTTGCAGGGCTTCGACGTCGACATCGCCCGCGAGATCACCCGCGACATCTTCGGCGATCCGGCGAAGCTCGAATTCCGGCTGCTCACCTCCGCCGGCCGGTTCACCGCACTCGAGAACAAAGACGTGGACGTCGTCGTCCACTCCACCTCCATCACCTGCGATCGCGCACAACGGGTCGGCTTCTCCACCGAGTACCTGCGCACCTACCAGCGCCTGCTGGTCCCCAAAGGCTCCGACATCACCGGACCGGCGGACCTCGCCGGGAAACGGGTCTGCAGCTTCATCGCCACCACCTCGTTGGCCACCGTCCAACGGGTCGCGCCGCAGGCCACGATCGTCGCAGTCCCCGACTGGGACGACTGCCTGGTCACCCTGCAGAAGGCACAGGCCGACGCCGCCAGCACCTCCGACTCACTTCTGGCCGGGTTCACCGCCCAGGACCCGGAACTGCAGATCGTCGGACCACCGCTCGAGACCGAACACGCCGGCATAGGGGTCAACAAGGACCGGAGCGACCTGGTGCGGTTCGTCAACGGCACCCTCGACCGCATCCGCGCAGACGGCACCTGGATGCGCATCTACGACCGGTGGCTGGCCACCCCGCTCGGACCGGTCTCGGGCCCACCCCCAGCGATCTACCGCGACTGAGCAGACACGGAGTTGCAGTCCGCGTCCAAGCCTTCCACGCGGTGAAAATTGGGAACTGTCCAAAAGCGTCGAGTCCGGCCGCGACAGCCATGCTCCGGCAGGGGCACTTGCCAGCATCGTTCGGGTCGACCGTCGCGGCCACGCCCCGACGAGACACCATGACACGTGTCGACGGAACAGTGTCGAAGATCCTCATCAACGAGGGTGATCCCGCCGGAGAAGGAGCCTTGCTTCTCGAAATCGCATAGCGCATCAATGATCCCGATTCGGTCGAACGTCATAGCGCAGATAGGACCGTTCCCAGTACGCTCGATCCTCGTGTCGCCTCTGCTGTCGTAGCCGCCCGACTCCCGGACGTTGGCCCACCCTGGGCTCAGGGACCGGCTCGTCCTATCGATGTTTCGGTAATAGGGTGTGTCGTTGCCTTCGATTTGCGCGGCGCTGCTTGATCATTGATGAATGGGGGGGGAAGGGCGCCGGTTCCAGCGAGAGCTCCGGCACCCGGAAAGTCAAGGAGCGCGGTGCTCGCCGTGATCTCGAGGCGTTGCGTGATCGGCGGATGCGCGCCGCGGAGATGTTCATCGCAGGTCGGCGGCAGGTCGATGTGGCGGTCGAGTTGGAGGTGTCTCAGCAGACCGCGTCACGCTGGTATCGGCAGTGGGCCGAGGGTGGCCGCGAGGCGTTGGAAGGTGCCGGTCGCGCGGGGCGCCGGCCACGCCTTGATGACGCCCAGATCGCTGTGATCAGGGAGGAACTACTCAAAGGACCCCAAGCGCATGGCTTCGCGACCGGGGTGTGGACCCTGGGCCGGGTCGCGATCGTGATCGACAGGCTCACCGGAGTGACCTACGGACCCACTCAGACGTGGACGATTCTGCGGACCCGGCTGGGGTGGAGCCGTCAGCGTCCAGCACGGCGGGCGGTCGAACGCGACGAGGATGCCATCGTCGCCTGGCGGGAGAACGAGTGGCCGCGGATAAAAAAATAACGCGGCGCCGAGGGGCGTGGATCTGCTTCCAGGACGAAAGCGGTGTGTCTCTGCTGCCGGTGGTCCGCGCAACCTGGGCGCCCAAAGGCGTGACCCCCGTTCTCCATCACCGATTCTCCTTTCAAACGCATGTCCATGGCGGGCGTCCTGGCCTATCGGCCTGATCGCAGCCGGAGTTCCTTCGTGTTCTCCATGACCGACGGCGCCTACAACACCGACAAGCTCATCGAGTTCCTCACCGAGCTACGCACCCACTTCGCCGGTGAGAAGATCATCCTGATCTGGGACGGGCTCATGGCCCACCGGTCCCGGGCGATGACCGCCTGGTTGGCCACCCAGCGGCACTGGCTCCACGTCGAACGACTACCAGCCTATGCGCCCGACCTCAACCCCATCGAACGAGTCTGGGGCAACGTGAAATCCACCGAACTGGCCAATCTCTGCCCCGACATCCTCGACGAGGTCCGCACGGCGACCGAGACTGGACTGACCAGAGTCGGCACCAACTACGACCTGTGCCGCACTTTCCTCGACCACACGGGGCTTTCTTTATGATCACCACTCACTCAGTTACCGAAACATCTACAAAGCCGGACCTATCAAGTTGTGGTGGCGGACAGCAGGCGACGCAACACCCAGACCACTCGGGATAACGATGCGACGAAGCGTGCAAGTCCGAGCAGTGCGACAACGTCGTGTCGCTTCCCACGCCTCGCGGGTGCGTCGGTTCAGATCGGAGCCGAGGGCGGCGAGCTGGTCGGAGGTGTACGTCGCGGGAGCGTGGTCGAGGTGGGCGAACACGATCCGCTGGTTGATCAGGTCGGCCACCCGCCGCAACGGTGACGTGATGTGGGTGTAGGCGCCGAGACGCAGACCGTAGTGTCCGTGCTTAGCGACTGATCCGGAGTCCACTGCCACTATCTTTGCAGGTCACGGTATCGCGAACATGCTCTCGACAGGCCCCGCAACCGGGTACAACCAGCGAAATCATCGCCTTTGCGTTATGGGTTGTCGCCGAAGAGCTGCGTGACGTTGCGTCCCCTTTCGCGCTTCACGTTGGCCCGTGCACCGTCGAGGGATCTCGCAAGTCTGGTTCGTTCCTTCTCCGACTCAGCCAGGCTGCGGGTGAGATTCCTGATCAGCTCGCGCAGTCGCGTGTTCTCCTCGACAAGGTGGACCCCGTCGGCGTCATAGAGCATCCCGGTGAGATCGCTGACCTGCTCGTCACGCCGCTGAATCCCTGACCTGAGCGAGCTGACAACTGCCTCGGCGTTGAGTGCTCGTTCGCGCCAGGATGCGGTCTGCGCATCGAGCGAGTCCTCGGCCCTTGTGGTCGCTGCCCGGACTGACTGGTTCCGTGCGTCGAGGACTGCCTGAGTGAGGTCGGGCCGCTTCTGGCTGTAGATGAACGTTCTTCCAATCCCGGCGAGGGTACACACATCAGCAACGGTGAACGGAACCCCGGCCTTGACGAGTCGTGAAAGCGCCTGCCGCACCCGATCTTCACAATCTTTCGACTGGGCAGTGCGCCGCGCAATGGCCTCAGCTGGCCGTCGCCTCGCAGCCATCGTCACCGCCTCCCCCTTGGCCGGGAACTTGATCCAACTCTTTTGCCGTCCAGCCGATTGAGAACAGCGGGTTGAAGTAGTCCTGTGCTGGGCTTCTCAAGTCGAGCTGTTCTGCGGCCTCCAACAGGCCGGCTTCGTCCAGCGCTTCTCTGAGGCCGTCGATCACTGGTTCCCACTCGCGCCACTGGCTCAGGATGTACTCGCGGGCCTCTTCGGTGGGTGCGCCTTCCGCAAACTGACCAGGTTCAACCGGTGGAAGCAACACCCCAAGGGAGAGAGGGTGTTTGAATGGGCAGGCCTGCCGGTTGGATGAAGAAGTTGACGGGGCGGTCGGCGATGAAGTCACCGGGTGCGCCCGCGACGCGGCGTGAGATGGAGCGCGAGTTCTGGCGGGTCATCGCGACAGGCGTCACCACCGAACAAGCTGCTGAAACTGCCGGCGTGTCGCAGGCGGTGGGCAGCCGATGGTTCCGACACGGTGGAGGCATGTCATCGATTGATCTGTCACCGCCGTCGGGCCGGTATCTGTCGTTCGCCGAGCGTGAGGAGATCGCACTGCTCAAAGCCCAGGACGTTGGGATACGTGAGATTGCCCGGGTGATCGGGCGTTCTGCGTCGACGGTCTCGCGGGAGTTGCGCCGTAACGCGGCCACCCGCGGTGGGCGTCTGGAGTATCGAGCGTCGGTAGCGCAGTGGAAGGCAGATCTCGTTGCACGGCGCCCCAAGACCGCTAAGCTCGTCGACAACGAGAAGCTGCGAGACTATGTGCAGCAGAGACTCGCCGGAGAAGTCCATGATGCTGACGGAAAAGCGCTCGGTCCGCAGATGGCGCAGTGGAAGGGCCGCAACAAGCCGCATCGTGGTGATCGGCGGTGGTCGAGTGCGTAGTCACCAGAACAGATCTCGAATCGACTCAAAGTTGATTTCCCGCATGATGAGAGTATGAGGATCTCTCACGAAGCGATCTACCAGTCGCTGTTCATCGAGGGCCGGGGTGCGCTCGAGCGAAAGCTCGTGGCGTGTCTGCGCACAGGGCGTGCGTTGCGGGTGCCCCGAGCGCGTACGCAGCGCAAACCCGGCGGTCATGTCACCGATGACGTGGTCCTCAGTCAGCGTCCAACCGAGGTGGAGGATCGGGTGGCACCTGGGCATTGGGAAGGCGATCTAATCATCGGATTGGATCGGTCGGCGATCGGCACCGTGGTGGAACGAAAAACTAGATTTACCATGCTAATTCATCTTCCCCGGATGGCAGGATACGGCATCGAACCGAGGGTCAAGAACGGGCCCGCGTTGGCCGGTTACGGTGCTGAGGCGATGCGTGAAGCCCTGGCCGAGCAGATGTCCGGTTTGCCGCTGATGTTGCGGCAGTCGCTGACCTGGGATCGTGGCAAGGAACTTGCCCAACACGCCCGGTTCACCATCGACACCGGGACGGCGGTGTTCTTCGCCGATCCACACTCGCCGTGGCAACGCGGCACCAATGAGAACACGAATGGACTGTTACGTCAGTACTTCCCGAAGGGAACCGACCTCGCACGCTGGGATGTCGATGAGATCACGGCGGTCGCAGCGACCCTCAACGCCCGACCCCGCAAGATCCTCGATTGGAGAACCCCCGCCGAAGAGTTCAACGAGCTGCTACAGTCGCATTCGCAAGCTGGTGTTGCGACGACCGGTTGAATCCGCCCTGGTAGCCGGCGTCTCGTTTCCGTTCCCAGTACGCGAGATCCGCACCAGTGAGAGCGAAGTGCTCACACACGCCGCCAGGTCCGGTGGTGCAGTTCTTCTGCTTTGGGCAGAGCGCACCACCGACGACCGGGCCGTAGCGGCATAGGCCGTGCTCCACGGGCACAACCGCAAGGTCTATTCGAGCGGCAGTCGACGTGCTGTCGGCGAAATCGCTGGGTTGCGCCACTATGGCGCCAGGCTTGGAGGTGCCTGGCCCGCCTGCCCAGAACATCTGGAGGTGGCGGACGATGGTTGCGTCGCTGTACCTTCCGTAGAAGGCGAGAGCGGCATCCGAGAAGTGCCCGAGAATCTGCTGAACGAGCTTTGGTGGTGCCCCGTTATCGAGGAGGGTGGTTGCCATCGTCGCACGTGTCCGGTGCGACGTCACACCTGCGACTCCGATCTGTTCCAGCCACGTCATCCACGAATCCTGAAACCCGCTGACGGAGAATGGTATGACGACGTCAGGGTTGCTGGTCGGGCGCGGAAACAGTGGCATTTCCCGGTCCCATTTGGCCTCCAACGCCGTCGCCTGCCGCTTTCCGAGCTTCGACAGTTCCTTCGCATACCGTTGGCGCAGTAGCTGCCGGGTCTTCTCCTGCCGCTTCAGCAGTCTCTGATAGACGGGTTGGTGGCACGGAATGCCGTAGTCAGGTTGACCTGCTTTCGATATGTCCCGCCACAGGTAGGGCTGCATCGCGCCCACAAAACCGATGCATCCGAGGCGTAGCGTGAGTGTCTCATTGATTCGCCCGCCCTGGAATGCATGGGTTACCCAGATGTCGGCGATCCCAACGTCGTTTGTGTCCAAATCCTCGAGCTTCGTGATGCTCTCGTCCGATACCAGACGCATGAAGTCCTCGTCGGTGAGCGGTCGGGGACGAGGACTGGACTTCGGCCTCGAGTACTCCGGAAAGCGGAGGATGAAACTCTCCGTTTCACGCGCGATCGTATTGTGGTTCAACGCGTGAAGGAGAACGGTTCGTGCGTTCATGGTGAAGTTGAACCGTGCGCGAACCAAGGCGGTGCGCTCGTCCTTGACTGGGCGATTGGGCGGCTTGATGCACGGGACGTGAATGTTCTCGGATACCCAAATATTCCAGAGATCGCCGAGTGCTGCCGAATCCTCGCTGGTCAGCAGTTCTGCCACGTTGCCGGCGTCCTGACGGATTTGGCGGAGCATGTAGGACAGGACGATCACGCTGGATATACGTAGTTCGATGGTTGTCAGCGTGGCACGCTTCCCGTTGGTTGCGAGTGCCTGGTCGGAAAGATAGTCCCACAGAACATCTCGAAGCCATCGCTGTGACACGTTTCGAAGATCAAACAGGTACCGACGATGTCGCACCGACGATGACTGGAAGGGCTCGCCACCCACAAACACCGGGTCAAACACGCCAGCTTCTTTCGCGGACTTGGCGTCGAGGAGTAACGGCCGGGCCGCGATCGGCAGGTCCGTGAGTACTCGCTTGACCATGCCGCGTTTCGCTGCGGCCGCGATGGCCTCGACCCGTGGATCGGCCAAGGTCTCAATGCCCTCGGCTGCGAGTCGATTGAGTGCTTCCCTGATGTCGAGTGGACGCCACTGAGTCCTGTTCGGCGCCTTGGCGTGCCTGTAGATGCCGTACCGGACCTCTCTCTGGAGGTTGGCCGGAAGATCGGAGAGTGAGAGCAGGCCACGACTCTCGTGCGGCTGCATTGAATCCCCGGCGTCCTCCCTGCAGAACCATTCTTCGGATTGTCCCCGTGTGGGAGGCTTCGTCAATGACTTGCGCCAGCGTGACCACACGAGCTGGTGCCCACGGCAAACCCGCCGACTGACGGTTCCTACCCCAATCGTCATCGCAGCGTCACGCACACAAACCCCGAGTTTGCAGCAGGCGACAGGAGGAAGTGGAACTGCAGTCGAGAGCCAATCGGACCGCGGTATGCCACGCTCCGATGCCCTCATTCTCGCGTTGTTGTGCTGCACGCAGAGTCCTCGTGTCACTGCTTCACGATGGGACCCGCACACCTCGCAGTCCCTACCGCGTTCGAGAGCCCACCCAAACCGTAGACTCCGTTGTGGCTGTGCCTGTTTGGCGAACACATCAAGTGTCAATCTGTCCTTCGCCTGAAGGTACTTGGTCGCGTGCGTCTCGCAGAGACGGAGCGTGTAGTTCGCGCACATCATTCCTGCGCAGTTCGGAACCCGGCAAGCCCACCCGAACGTGTCGTGATCGGGCGGAAACTGGATCGGCTCGTTCTTCAGCCACTCGGGGAAGAACTCGCCCGCGATAGCGTATCGCCGCTCGATGCCGAGGTTGGCCAGGTCAAACTCATGTTCTACTGCTGTAAGTTTCGGAGAACTGCTGGTAGTCGCTGCCAATGTGCCAGCCCTCACTTCCGGTCGGGCACGAGGTCGCGCTCTGTGCTCGGACGTGCAGTTGCTGCCCAGTGCCGACCAAGGTGCACAAGTACCGATGAGCTCGCCGACTTGCCGTAGAGCTCCGTGACCATTTCTGGGCGGGACCAGCCGAACTCCTCGGCCACTTCTTCGGCGTTAAAGTCTGTGGCCGCATAGAAATCCGAGGCAGCCTTGTGGCGAAACGCGTGTGGAGTGACACGAGTCGACAGGGCCGCCCGTTCGCCAGCTCTCCGAAGCATGCCTCGAACTCCAGCTGTCGTGAGAGCAGCACCCGGTGTTCGACCACCCGTGTGGACGAGTGCTTGCTGGTGACCAATGAAGTGCTGGACGGGCCTGTATTCGTCGAGGAGGTACGCGTGGAAGGTGCTGATCATGTCGTCACTCACTGCACGAATGACACCGTCAATAACGTGGCCTTCGGGACTTCGCTGAACCCGGCTCAACGCACCGGGGATCTTGGCACGAGCACCGTTCGGATTGTCGTTGCGCCCCACCACGTGGATATGCGGATATCGGTGTTGCCCGCAGGGGTGATCTGCAACCAGATGAAGGTCGGTGAACCTCAGGCCGCAGAGGCCTCCGACCCGGATGCCGGTGTCGTGCAGCCAGGTCACGATCATGACATCGCGAGCGCTTCTCAGGATGCCGGGTTCAAACAGGGCCTGCACAGTGGCGTCCGTAACAACCCGTGGCCTTCGCGAAGTGCGCTTCGGGGCCAGGGGATTCCTTTGCACGAAGGTGCCTCGTTGCGTGCGGGACGCTGGAGCGTCGAGCCGACAAACCAGGTCTTCGCGCACCTTCCCAGATTTGAGCAGCGACATGTAGAACGCCTTCACGACAGTTGCCACGTTGCACGCGGACGAGGCACCAAGCGGTCGCTGATCAGCACGTCTCCACGGCACGAAGATCTCCGCGCCCTCATTGGTGAGGGCATTCATATACCGACGCAAGTCGTCAAAGGTTACCGACCTCGGCTGGATACCGTTGATGTGCAACCAATTGAGGTGGTCTACCAGACTGAAGGCATAGGTCTGCTGGCTTGCAGTGCCATACGAAGCCAGCACACGCATCGAATCGTGATCGAGCTCGCCATCGGAACTAAAGATCCAGTAGGAGATCTGCCCACCCCGGTGGCGAACCTGCCGCACGCGGTACCGCTGGTCATTGCTCTCCACGGATGGCTCCTCATCTCGCGTACATCAGATCTAGCACGTGTACGTGACATAGCAGCCAATGACACACCGCGAACGTCGAGAACAGGCAATAGGACGTCGCTAAGTCCGTGGACCGTCGGATCGTAGGTGGCCGCTCGCAGCGTTGCCAGCAGCCGTCCCCGCAGTTTCGCGAACAGATCCGGGTCCCCGGCCGCGGCGGCGATCTCGTGCATCAGCTCGTCGGTGGTGCCGGCGACCGGGTTGGCGCGGTGGTTGCGGAACAGGATCGGCAGCCCCCGCTCGACGCACCACAACGCCACCGCCTCGTTGGTGGCGATCATCAACTCCTGCACGATGACGTAGGCGACGGTCCGCAGTTCGGCGGCGATCGCTACGATGGCGCCGTCCTCGTTCGCCGCCCAGCCGCGGGTGAGGTCGTAGAAGGCGAGGGAACCGCTCTCTCGCCGTGCAGCCAGCAGTGCCCGCGCAGCACCGTCCGCGGCCCGCACCCGCCACCCGAGAGTTGCTGCAGAAACTCATTGACGGGGCGGCTCGAGGGGTGGCGATGTCGCTGAGCCACGACGGCGCTTGGCACCACCTCGATATCACTCCCGGGGCTGCGATCCCCCTCATCGAATGACCCAAAAGGGTTGCTAACAATTCGATCGAGTACGCGGTGGAGATCCTCAACGCGCCCCTGATCGTCGTACTGGGTCATGATGGTTGCGGCGCCGTGAAATCCACGCTGGACGCACTGGACAAGGGCCAGGTTCCGGACGGCTTCATCCGCAGCATCGTCGAACGGGTGGCGCCGTCGATCATGATGGGTCGCAAAGAGGGCCTCGCCACCGTCGACGAACTCGAAGGCCGCCACGTCGTGGAGACCGGGGCCCTCCTCATGCAGCGCTCGCGCATCATCGCGGATCGCGTCGGGAGTGGTGACTGCGCTATTGCCGGCGTCACCTACAAGCTGTCCGACGGCCGGATGTACCTGCAGGGCGAGGTCGGCGACATCGGCGAACTCCGCGACTGACGCGCCACGCCGAACCCGCTCAGCCGCTCGCGCACGGCACCGAACTACCGTGCCGAACGGTGTGCACCCAAGATCTACGCACGGCGGTCGGCCCGAGTACACCAGACAACATCGATGGCTCGGAAAAGATCCGCACAGACCCGCCTCGTCACCTATGGCAACGACACCCTTCGGAGCAGCTATGGGAACATAGCTACTGCTTATCCGCTTGAGTGGCTGATTGATCAGGATTCACCGAACGTGTTGCTGGACAGTGAATCAGCGTCCTCGGATTCGATATGGTGGTCAGGCTGCGGTGCCACCGATGAGCTCGGCGAGCGGGTGGGGATCGGTGTTGACGCTCTGCTACAGCAGCCTGTGGAAGAGCATCCCGCGAGACTTTGACCTGTGTCGATTGAATCGGAAGGCGAACTCATCCAGGTGGTACTGCAGGTGTTCGCGTCCAACGCGGTAGTGGTGGGTGCCGGCGGATTCCATCGTTTGAGCAGCGACGCGATGCGATGCGGATCTGGAAGGGTGACGTGGCCCGGTTCCGGCGAGCTGTACCCGGATATGCACTCGTGGGTGAATCCCTCGTCGGCCAGAACGCGGAGCATCCGGGCGCCGTCCGTCCGTGATCAGTGAGCCCGCTTCGACAGTGGTACGGGCGAAGTCGACAACCTGTTTGGAGGGCATCGTCAACTTGGTGCGGGTGACCGCTGGGAGGGTGGGTGACCGTGACCAGCGCAGATTCGTCGTACAAGGGCTTCCGCTACCCGAAGGAGATCATCAGCCACCGCGTGTGGCTGTACCACCGCTTCGCGTTGAGCCTGCGTGACGTGCAGGAACTGATGTTCCAACGCGGCGTCGCGGTCTCGCACGAGACGATCCGGCAGTGGTGCGCGAAGTTCGGCCAGTCCTATGCCAACCAGCTGCGCCGCCGCCGGCCCCGCCCATGCGACAGGTGGCACCTCGATGAGGTGTTCATCCCGATCAACGGCGAGCAGAAGTACTTGTGGCGCGCAGTCGACCAGGACTGCGTGGTGCTCGACATTCTCGTCCAGTCGCGTCGAAACGCCAAGGCCGCCAAGCGGTTCTTCCGCAAGCTGCTCAAGGGTCTGCGGTACGTGCCGCGGGTGCTCGTGACCGACAAGCTGGCCAGCTACCAAGTGGCGCACCTCGAGATGCTGGCCTCGGTCGAGCATCGCCGGTCGAAGTATCTGAACAATCGGGCCGAAAACTCGCATCAGCCGACTCGGCAACGGGAGCGCCGGATGAAGCGGTTCGCCTCACCCGGGCAGGCGCAACGGTTCCTATCGGCGTTCTCCGGCATCACGGGGCATTTCCAGCTGCGGCAGCACATGTTTTCGGCATCCGACTGGCGACGCGAGATGACCGCCCACTTCGCGGTGTGGAACGAGATCACCGCGACCTCCGCCGCCGCCTGAACAACGAACCCAGCCAACACTTTCCGAGCCGACATGAACCAAAACCGACTGACCACTGCAACTATCACTCAAGTTGACGATGCCCCCTGGACAGCCCCGGGCAGTTCCACACCTGTCAGGCCAATCCGACCCACAGCGGCCGTACGTCGGGCACGACGAATCAGGGAGGCAGGTACGAGGTACGTCAACCGGACGCTGAACGCATAGCGCCCCGGCTTATGGATAGAGTTTGTCTCGCTCCTCTTGGGGGACACCGCAGGTGACCAGGATCTATCCCGATACCTGCCGGGCCTGTCTGCGGCGTGGCGGCGCCTAACCTCGATTTCCGGGACGTGGTTTCGGTGTAGACCGATCGCGGTGCGGTGTATCGGATGTTGTGGATCGCAGGGCGTTCCGGGGTGTCAGCCGACGTGATCTCAGGGGATCCACCGGAACGATCTCGCGGCTGCCGCGTCAACGGTTCTCGCGGCAAGGCAGGTCACCCGACGATCGGCAGAATAACATCGCTGTAATTCAACTGATTTCGGCGTGTCGGACGGACTTTTCCCAATTTCTTTCGAGAACAGCTCTACGCTTAAGTCGTGTTGTTCAGGAAGATCGACTGAGATATGCGGTCGGGTGCCGAGTACTTCCTCGAACCGGCCGAACCCACGCAACTCCACTACGAGGCGCTGCGGGCATACTTCGTCGACTCGGCCAGCGCCGCGCAGGTCGCGCAGGACTTCGGGTACTCCGCGGCCACGGTGCACCAGATGGCGCACGAGCTGCGCATCGGCA
>SEEV01000126.1 GCA_004211695.1 Rhodococcus sp. (in: high G+C Gram-positive bacteria) | reverse complement strand
CAGGCGTCCTCCCCGAGTTGCGGGGCGACGGTAAACGAGCCCGCTGGAAACCCATGTCAGACCCGCACCGTGCGGGCAACGGGTACGGCCACGGGAAGACCCGCACCCACAGGTGCGGGTCAACGTCGACACCGCGAGGGGTCGACTCAGGACACGTTCTTACACGTTTCCTGAACGGCAATGAGCGATGCACTTTTTTTGTGTGTGATGGTGTGTGTGTACTTTCGCAGGTCGGCCGACTGGGTGGTCGGGACCATCACCACGCGTGCACCGTGGCGACGGAACCACTCCGCCAGGACGATCCACCCGTTCCGGTCGGCTCGACCACCACGGTCAGCTCAGCCGGATCGGGCAGGTCCAAGTCCGCCCACAACCGTTCCAGATCGGCCGGTCGTGTCCAGAACTTCCGGCCACGCCATACCGTGGCACCATCACGGGCCAGCGTCGCCTGATGCTCCGCCCGGACGGCCACGTCCCCAACGTCAACGCCATCGTCATTGCTCCTGTCAGTCCGCGTCGGGGTCCTGCGAGAGGCGGGCGAGGCATCGCTGGTGGGAGGGTTGATGGATGACGTCATGGCGTTATTGGCATCGTTGCCCGGCCGGTTCTCTGCGCTGCGGTCGACACAGAATCAACGCCGGCTTCGGGGCGACGCCGCCACACGGCTGGAAAAGAGTTAACCGGTGAGCATCTCGGGAGATCGCGGGTCTTCTCGGAACGCGAAGGTGCTCGCCGATCGTGGATTGGGTCCGGCATGACCGGGCCGGGATCGACTGCGCCGCGGCAGTTCGCGTTCACCACCCGCCCATACATGGCCATCGACGACGCGACCGGCGAGCCGATCGGACTCGACGACATCGCACCCGGGTGGGGTGGCTGCTGGACCTGATCACGGCGGCCAGTGCCGAGTTGGTGTCACGGCTGTGGCATCCGGCGACGCTCGATGTGCTCGCCGCCGGTCATGACCGCCACGATCGCAGGCTGCCCGCACAGGGTCACGTCGCCGCAGCTCGCCTGGGCTGGGGCCCGGTCTATCCGGGCGTGGTCTATGTACCGTCGCGGGTGACGCGGGTGGTGACGGCGAAGGTGGTGGCGACCCTGCGGTCGCTGGCCTATCGGGACACCGCGATCGCGGCGCTGTCGGCCCGATTCGACCCGGCCACGGGAGCATTGGCGCCGCCGACCGTGTCGGCGGAGTACGTGTCGGCGGGCTTCGCCCGGGGAGTGCGGCGCCAGCTCGTCGCACACTCTCGCCGCACCGGCGGGGCGCAGTCGACCCGGTTGCGGATTACCGAGGTGCAGGGTCCGCCGCAGACGAGCGCGATGGCCCGGCTCTCGGCCGCCGATCGGCAGCTCGCGCAGATCATCTCGACGGGCGGTGAACTGGTGTTGACGGTGAAGTTGCCGACCAGCCCGGCTACGGCGGGGCGGGCGCAGTGGGTCCGGCTGACCGCCACCGTCCCCGCGTACCTGCACGGCCGGCCTGTCACCGATAGGCATCTGCCGACCCTGGCCATCGATCGCCGGGCGTGACCTGAGCCCTCAGATATGGGGCAGCAGGCCTTCGGAGCCGGCGTGGGTGTGTTCCTCGTGTGGATCGACGAGCGTGGTGTGGGGGAGTTGGGCATCGGCCTGCGCGAACGCTTCGTACTTTTGGTTCTCGGTCAGGTGATAAAGCAGGAAGCCGGTGAGCAGCGCGCGCGTGATCTGCTGGGTCTTCCGCTCGGAACCGCCGATGCCGAGTGCGCCCAGGAGCCTGCGCCCTTCGGTGAGCCCGGACTCGGAGGCACCGTTGACGGCGCGCAGGACGTGTTCTCCGCCCCATGTCTCGGCCAGCGCTTTGGCGTTGCTGTTCATGGTGTCGATGTCGGCGCCCCCGACGATGAGTCCCGGCGCTGTGATCTTCGACGCATACTTTTCGGCCTTCGGTGCCGTCGGCGCCGGGAACAGGACGGCGACAGCCGACACGTCCCGCTGCGCGGCCGCCAGCACGGCCACTCCCGCGCCCATCCCGTGGCCTGCGAACGCCACGCGGTCGGGCTGCACGCTGATCTGACCGGGACCGAGACGCACACCGACACAGATGTCGAGCGTCGCACGCAAATCGGTGGCGAGTCCCAGGTGAGAGGGCACGGGGCCGCGCTCGCTGTTGGGTGCGGCCACGACGATTCCCCACGAAGCGAGATGCTCGAGAGTCTTCCGGTAGTGGTCGGCACCCGCCATCCAGCTATGCGCGAACGCGACAGCAGGCAGGTTGAAGCCTGATTCGGGCGTATATACGACGCCCGGTTGTCCTGCGAGGGCGAGATCACCCCGCAGCACGCGGTGTGGTCCTCGCTTGGACAGTTCACGGGCCAGGGTCTTCGGTTTCGGCGCCACGGGGAGAACGTTATCCGATTCGCGGGCGCGCGAGAGAGCCGATGCGGTCCACACTCCGACTTCGCGGCGTCGCCCGGTCCAAGTACCCTGATGAACCATGTGCGGAATCGTGGGATACGTCGGCCACCGGCAGGCTCTGACTGTTGTGGTGGAGGCTTTGCGGCGGATGGAATACCGCGGCTACGACTCTGCCGGGATCGCCGTGCTCGACGGGCACGGAGGCATGGCGGTGGAGCGGAAGGCGGGTCGTCTCGCGAATCTCGAGGCCGAACTCGACGAGGTCGGGGCCGAGCACTTCACCGGGAGCACTGGGATCGGGCACACGCGGTGGGCCACGCACGGCCGGCCGACCGACCGCAACGCGCACCCGCACCGTGATGCGGGAGGCACCGTCGCCGTCGTCCACAACGGCATCATCGAGAACTTCGCCCCGTTGCGGGCCGAACTCGAGCACGACGGCATCGACTTCGCGAGCGACACCGACACCGAGGTTGCGGTGCACCTCGTCGCCCGTGCCTACGCGTCGGGCGACACCGCGGGAGACTTCGTCGCGAGCGCTCTGAGCGTGCTGCGCAGGCTCGAGGGTGCATTCACCCTCGTCTTCACCCACTCGGACCACCCGGACACCATCGTCGCGGCGCGGCGCTCGACGCCCCTCGTCATCGGTGTCGGCGAGGGCGAGACGTTCCTCGGTTCCGACGTCGCCGCGTTCATCGAGCACACCCGTGATGCGGTCGAGCTCGGTCAGGACCAGGTGGTCGTGATCACCGCCGACGGGTACTCGATCCTGAACTTCGACGGATCCGAGGCGCAGGGCCGCCCGTTCCGCATCGACTGGGACCTCGCCGCCGCCGAGAAGGGCGGCCACGACTACTTCATGCTCAAGGAGATCGAAGAGCAGCCTGCCGCGGTCGCGGACACTCTGCTCGGTCACTTCGCGGACGGCAAGATCGTTCTCGACGAGCAGCGACTGTCCGATCAGGAACTGCGCGACGTCGACAAGGTCTTCGTCGTCGCCTGCGGCAGTGCGTACCACTCGGGTCTGCTCGCCAAGTACGCCATCGAGCACTGGACCCGGCTGCCCGTCGAGGTCGAACTCGCCAGCGAGTTCCGTTACCGCGATCCGGTCCTGGACCGGTCGACGCTGGTCGTGGCCATTTCGCAGTCCGGTGAGACAGCAGACACCCTCGAGGCCGTGCGGCACGCCAAGGACCAGAAGGCGCGGGTGCTGGCGGTGTGCAACACGAACGGCGCCCAGATTCCGCGCGAGGCCGACGCCGTCCTCTACACGAGGGCAGGTCCGGAGATCGGTGTCGCGTCGACCAAGGCGTTTCTCGCGCAGGTCACCGCGAATTACCTGGTCGGCCTGGCCCTTGCCCAGGCGCGCGGCACCAAGTACCCGGACGAGGTCGCACGCGAGTACGCCGACCTCGAGGCGATGCCCGATCTGGTGAGCCGGGTTCTCCAGACGGTCGAGCCGGTGCGGGCACTGGCGCGGGAGCTGGCGTCGTCGTCGACGGTGCTGTTCCTCGGTCGGCACGTGGGCTACCCGGTTGCGCTCGAAGGTGCGCTCAAGCTCAAGGAACTCGCGTACATGCACGCCGAGGGCTTCGCGGCGGGTGAGCTCAAGCACGGTCCGATCGCGTTGATCGAGGACGGGCTGCCGGTCATTATCGTGATGCCGTCGCCGAAGGGGCGCGCGGTGCTGCACTCGAAGCTGCTCAGCAACATCCGGGAGATCCAGGCTCGCGGTGCGCGGACCGTCGTGATCGCGGAGGAGGGTGACGAGGCCGTGCGCCCGTTCGCCGACCACCTGATCGAGATCCCGGCGGCGCCGACACTGCTGCAGCCGTTGCTGTCGACGGTGCCGCTGCAGGTCTTCGCCGCGGAGGTCGCGCAGACACGGGGCTACGACGTCGACAAGCCGCGCAATCTCGCGAAGTCCGTCACCGTCGAATGACAGCGACCGTAGGGGTGTGGCACGGGCCGCGCCCCTACGGGGTCACGACGACGGTGCCCGTCATCTCCGGGTGCAGCGAACACGTGTAGTCGTAGGTGCCCGGTTCGGTGAAGGTGTACGTGAAGGTGCCGGTCTGCATCAACCGGCTCCGCAGCACGCTCTTCGCGGCACCGACACCGACCACGTCGTGGGTGACACCGCGGTCGTCGAAGTTCCAGGTGACGGTGTCGCCGGCCTTCACGGTGAGCGACGCGGGCGCGTACGCCATGTTCGCGACCTGCACGACGGGACCGGCCGGCGCCTCGGGCACCTCGGCGTCCGGTGAACTGCAGCCGGAGACGACGCCCGTCATCGAAATACATGCGGCGAGAGCCACTCCGGCGATCCTCGACCTTCCATGTCCACGCATGATGTCGAGCGTAGTCTGACCCGGTACCGACCCTTCTCGACGAGGAGTTCCCATGCGGGGCTACTACACCGCTGACGAGGTTCGAGCCGCCGAGGCGCCGTTGCTGGCGTCTCTTCCAGACGGTGCACTGATGCGACGTGCCGCACACGGACTGGCCACGGTGGTGGCGGCGGAACTGAGGGCGCGGACCGGGGGCGTGGCCGGACGCACGATCACGGTGCTGGTGGGGTCCGGGGACAACGGCGGGGACGCGCTGTGGGCGGCGTCGATGCTGCGTAGGCGCGGTGTCGGGGCCACCGCGGTGCTGCTGAAACCGGAGAGAACGCACGAGGCCGGGCTGGCGGCGTTCACCGCCGCCGGCGGGCGAGTGGCCACTCCGGCGGACGACCCGGGCCTCCCCGATCTGGTGATCGACGGGATTGTGGGAATCTCCGGTAGGGGACCGCTGCGTCCCGATGCCGCGGCCCTCGTCGACCGGATCGACGCACCGATCGTGTCGGCGGACCTGCCGAGCGGTGTGGACCCGGACACCGGGGCGGTCGACGGACCGGCCGTACGGGCCGCCGTCACCGTGGCGTTCGGGGCTCTCAAGCCGGTCCATGCGCTCGGGGCTGCGCACTGCGGCCGTGTCGAGCTGGTGCGCATCGGGCTGTCGCTCGGCGACGCCGGGATCACCGCACTCGATGCCGCCGACGTGGGTGCCGCGTGGCCGGTGCCGGGAGCCGAGGACGACAAGTACTCACAGGGTGTCGTCGGGGTGGTTGCCGGCAGCGACGGTTACCCCGGAGCGGGCGTCCTGTGCACCGGCGCGGCGGTCACGGCCACGTCGGGGCTCGTGCGTTATGCCGGACCGTGCACGGCCGAGGTGTTGGCACACTCGCCGGAGGTGATCGCGACCCCCGACCTCGCGAAGGCCGGACGAGTCCAGTCGTGGGTGGTCGGGCCGGGCATGGGAACCGACGACGTCGGCGGGCGCACACTCCGGACGGTCCTCGGGTCCGACGTTCCGGTGCTGGTCGATGCGGACGGTCTCACTCTCGTCGCCGAGGACCCCGACCTGGTGCGGTCCCGGACCGCGGCGACGCTGCTGACACCGCACGCGGGCGAGTTCGCGCGGCTGACGGGACAGGATCCGGGTCCGGACCGGGTCGCGTCGGTGCGGGCTCTCGCTGCCGACTGGAACGTGCACGTGTTGCTCAAGGGGCGGGCCACGGTGATCGCGGAACCCCGCGGGCGTGTCTTCGTCAACGAGGCGGGCGGTTCGTGGTCCGCCACGGCGGGCGCGGGTGACGTGCTCGCCGGGATCATCGGCTCGCTGATGGCCGCCGGCATCGCCCCGGACCGCGCGGCCGCGGTGGGTGCCCGAGCTCACTCGCTGGCCGCGAATCTGGCGGCTCGAGGCGGGGGCGCGGACCTCTCCGCGGGGCGTGGAACAGCACCGATCTCCGCCGGAACCCTGCTCGCGCATCTGAGGGAGTCGATCAGGGTCCTGCGTGCGGGGGTGTCACCCGAGGAAACGCCGGCGACATCGTGAATGGCAGGATCGAACATATGACGCTTGCTGAAGCAGTACCGGCGGACGAGGACGGCCACAGCGAACACGTGGCGCCCGGCAGGGCGACACCGGCACCTCAGGCGGAAGCCGTGGTGGATCTGGACGCGATCGCGCACAACGTCCGCATCCTCCGCGAGAGCGCCCGGGATGCAGCATTGATGGCCGTCGTGAAGGCGGACGGCTACAACCACGGTGCGGTGCCTGTCGCTCGGGCGGCGCTGGCAGCGGGTGCGTCGGAGCTGGGCGTGACGACGGTGTCGGAGGCGTTGACGCTGCGTCGGGCGGGTATCGAGGCCCCCGTCCTCGCGTGGCTGCACACCGTCGACGCCGATTTCGCCCCCGCGATTGCGGCCGGGGTGGAGCTCGGTGTCTCCTCGCCCCGCCATCTCGCCGCGGTGGTCGCCGCTGCGCGGAGCGTCGGAACCACGGCGAGCGTCACGATCAAGGTCGACACGGGGCTGAACCGCAACGGGGTGGCACCCGACGAGCTGGCGCAGGTCCTCGTCGATCTGGCTCGGGCACAGGCCGAGGGCGCGGTGCGGCTGCGCGGCATCTTCTCCCATCTCGCCCACGCCGACGAGCCGCACCATGCGTGGATCGATTCCCAGCGCGAACGCCTCGAAGGCGCGGTCGCCGATGCCAAGCGTCAGGGACTGGTGCCCGAAGTGGTGCACCTGTCCAATTCGGCGGCCACCCTGACCCGTCCCGACCTGCGTTTCGACATGGTTCGGCCGGGAATCGCGATCTATGGTCTGTCGCCCGTTCCCGAACTCGGGCAGTTCGGGTTGCGCCCGGCGATGACACTGCGATCGAGGGTGGCTCTGGTGAAAAAGGTGGCGGCGGGTGAAGGCGTGTCCTACGGGCACATGTGGGTGGCCCCCCACGACACGACGGTCGCGCTGCTCCCGTTCGGGTACGCCGACGGGCTCCCGCGTTCGCTCAGCGGCCGATTCGAGGTCCAGCTGGGTTCGGAGCGCCGCCCGGGTATCGGGCGTGTCTGCATGGACCAGGTGGTCGTGGACCTCGGACCGGACGGCGGGGGAGTCCGGGAAGGCGACACCGCGGTGTTCTTCGGCAATGGGGATCTCGGCGAGCCCAACGCGCAGGCCTGGGCCGACGAACTCGACACCATCCATTACGAGGTGGTGACCGGAGTACGCGGACGCACGGTGCGCAGCTACGTCGGTGCGGCGGGCACCTAGACCATGGGTGTGTCGAAGCGGTTGGGACTCGTCGGCGGGCTGTTGAGCGCGCTGGCGCTCGGTTCGGTGGCCGGAGTCAACGCGCTGCGCGGCGCGACCCGGCCGGGGCGTGAGATCTACGGCGACGAGGACTTCACCCTGATGTCGCGGGACCGGCGCAGTGTCGTGGTCACCGAGGACGGCGTCGCTCTCACCGTCCGCGAGGTCGGACCCGAGGACGCCCCGGTGACGGCCGTGTTCGTGCACGGCTACTGCCTGGACATGACGTCATGGCATTTCCAGCGCCGGCAACTCGCCGAGCGCTGGGGCGACGAGGTGCGGATGGTGTTCTACGACCAACGCGGGCACGGTGATTCGGGTGTCCCGACCACGGCGAGCTGCACCATCGCGCAGCTGGGCGCCGATCTCGCGACGGTCGTCGAGGCGAAGGCTCCCACCGGACCGGTTGTGCTGGTGGGGCATTCGATGGGCGGGATGACGGTGCTCGCCTTCGCCGGGCAGCAACCCGAACTGGTGGCCTCCCGCGTGGTGGGGGTGGGCCTGATCGCCACTGCCGCGGCGGGCCTCAGCGAGACCGGTGTGACGAGGAACCTGCAGAACCCGGTCATCGACGGTTTCCGGTTCGCGGTCCGGACGTCGCCCGACGTGGTCCAGCTCGCGCGGGGCGCGGCCCGCGCCCTGATCACCCCGATTCTGCGGGCGGCGTCCTACGGCACGGACGTGAGTCCGCGGCTGCACAAGTTCTCCGACTCCATGCTGGACCGGACGTCGGTGGTCACCATCGTGAACTTCCTGCGCACGCTCGAATTGCACGACGAGTCGGCGTCACTCGCGGCGCTCGAGGACACTCCGTGCGTCGTGGTGTGCGGTGACAGCGACATGATCATCCCGTTCGGCAGTTCCCGGAAGCTCGCAGCGGACCTCCCGGAATCCGAACTGGTGCGGGTGCGTGGCGCGGGCCACCTGGTGCAGCTCGAATTCCCGTCGGTGGTCTCCGACGCGATCGACCGGGTGCTGCAGCGTGGCCTTGCCGCGGGCGAATCGCCGGAGCAGTCCGATGTCGGCTGAGGAGAAGGAGCTGGGCGTGAGCGGGACGGTGGTGCTGCCGACGGCGGAGGACACCGAGCAGTTCGGACGGAACCTCGCACGGGGGCTCGTCGCCGGTGATCTCGTGGTGCTCGACGGTCCCCTCGGTGCGGGGAAGACCGCACTGACGAAGGGAATCGGAGCCGGACTCGGCGTGCAGGGCCGAGTGACTTCGCCCACATTCGTGATCGCACGCGAGCACCGGGCGGGCACCCGACCCGACGGTGGTGCACCGGTCGCAATGGTGCACGTGGACGCATACCGGCTGGGCGGCAGCGGCCCGCACGCCCTGGACGAACTGGACGCGCTCGACCTCGATACCGACCTGGCAGCAGCGGTAGTCGTCGTGGAATGGGGCGAGGGCATCGTCGAGCAACTGGTCGATCGCCACCTGCGGGTGCGCCTGCGCCGTGAACCGGAGACCGACGTCCGCACGGCCCACTGGGAGTGGATTTCCTGACGGGTCGGGTGTCGGGAGCGGTTCTGACGTGCGAGTACCCTCAGTTACCGTGCTTGTTCTCGCCATCGACACGTCCACGCCTGCCGTGACCGCCGGAGTCGTCCGGGTTTCGGCCGGTTCCGCATCGGTGGGGGCGGTACACACCCTCGCGGTGCGCGTGACGGTCAACCCGCGCGCCCACGCGGAGGTGCTCACCCCGCACATCCTCGAATGCCTCACCGAGTCGGGGCACGTCGCCGCGGACCTCGATGCGGTGGTGGTCGGAGCGGGGCCCGGCCCGTTCACCGGACTGCGTGTGGGGATGGCCACCGCCGCCGCGTTCGCCGACGCCCTCGGGATACCGGCCCACGGTGTCTGCAGCCTCGACGCCATCGCCGCACAGGTGGACGGTGACCGGAATCTGCTCGTCGTCACCGATGCACGACGGCGGGAGGTGTACTGGGCGCGCTATTCGGCGGGAGTGCGGGTGGAAGGTCCGGCGGTCATGAAGCCGCGCGACCTCGAGCCCATGCCGTCCGAGGTGGTGGCGGGATCGCCGTCGCACGTCGACTTCTTCGATCTGCCCGTCGAACCCGTGGAAACACCGTCCCCCGCAGGGCTGGTCGCGGTGGCCGCGGACGCCCTGTTCAGCGGTGCCGCCCCGGAGGCGCTGGTACCGCTGTACCTGCGACGCCCGGACGCGGTCGAGTTGGCGGACCGGAAGAAATGACGTTCCGCATCGAACCGATGTCAGCCGCGGACGCCGAACGCTGCGCGGAGCTCGAGACCCTCCTCTTCGCCGGCGACGGTCCCTGGAGCGCAGGTGCGTTCCGGGCGGAACTCGCCGCGCCGCACGTGCACTACACCGTGGCGCGGGACGACTCCGGCCACGTGGTCGGGTACGCCGGAATCGCCCTGCTGGGCGATGGTGCGCATCCGGAATCCGAGATACACACGATCGGAACGGACCCGGCGTGCCAGCGCCGGGGCATCGGCGGCGCCCTCCTCGACGAGCTTCTCCGTGTCGCCGACACCCGGGGCGGCCCGGTGTTCCTCGAAGTGCGGACCGACAACGACGCGGCGATCGCGCTGTACCGACGTGAAGGATTCGAGATCGTGGGAACCCGTAAGAAGTACTACCAACCGAGCGGTGCGGACGCGTTCACGATGCGCCGCCCCGGATCGGGTGAGGAGCCGGTGCAATGATCGTCATGGGGATCGAAAGCTCTTGTGACGAGACCGGAGTCGGCATCGTCCGGTGGAACGGCGACGGAACGTGCGAGCTGCTCGCAGACGAGGTCGCCTCCAGCGTCGACCAGCACGCCCGCTACGGCGGTGTGGTGCCGGAGGTCGCGTCCCGCGCGCATCTCGAGGCGATCGTTCCGACGATGAGGCGTGCCCTCGCAGCCGCCGGGATCGCCAAGCCGGACGCGCTCGCCGTCACCATCGGACCCGGTCTGGCCGGTGCCCTGCTCGTCGGTGTCGCGGCTGCGAAAGCGTATGCGGCGGCGTGGGACGTCCCGTTCTACGCAGTGAATCACCTCGGCGGGCACGTCGCGGTCGACACCCTCGAACACGGACCGATGCCGCCGTGCGTGGCGTTGCTCGTGTCGGGTGGGCACACCCACCTCCTGCATGTCGAGGATCTCGCGAAGCCGATCGTCGAACTCGGCACGACCGTCGACGACGCGGCCGGCGAAGCGTTCGACAAGGTCGCCCGCCTCCTGGGACTCGGGTTCCCCGGTGGGCCTGCCCTCGACGCTGCGGCGCAGGACGGCGACAGAACCGCGATTCCCTTCCCGCGTGGCATGACCGGGCCGCGGGACGCTCGGCACGACTTCTCGTTCTCCGGTCTGAAGACTGCTGTCGCGCGATACGTGGAATCGAAGGAGCGTGCCGGGGAGGCGTACTCGGTGCCGGATATCGCCGCGAGCTTCCAGGAGGCCGTGGCCGACGTGCTGACGATGAAAGCGGTGCGCGCCGCCCGCGACGTCGGCGTCGGCACCCTGGTGCTCGGTGGTGGTGCCACGGCCAACTCGCGCATCCGCGCGCTCGCCGAGGAACGCTGCGCCGACGCCGGTCTGACCCTGCGGGTGCCCAAGCCGCGCTTGTGCACCGACAACGGAGTCATGATCGCCTCGCTCGGCGCGCACCTGATCGCAGGCGGCGCCGCGCCCTCGCTACTGACCGTGGCCAGCGACCCCGGCCTGTCGGTTGCGACCAGTCAGGTGTTCAGCTGACCGGAATCGTGACGGTCTCCGTGGTCGGCGGAGTCAGCGCCACACCGGGCTGAGCGCCGCTCGGTTGCGTTCCGTTCGGACTCGGAGCGACCGTGCCCGGCGCCGGGAGAATCGGGAAGAGCCCTCCGGGTGCCGACGGTGCTGCTGGTGCTGCTGGTGCCGAGGGTGCTGCTGGTGCCGACGGTGCTGTGGGCGTCTCGGCCGGCGGCGCCACTTCGGGAACGTCGGGTGCCGGAGCGACTGGGCTCGGTTCGTTTGGGGTGGATTCTCCCGGAACCTGGGGCCACAGCGGCGGGATGGCGGGCCACTCGATATGCGGCCACGCAGGCTGTGACGGATTGGTACCGGGCAGAGTCGGCCGCGCCGGAGCCGTCGGCTGCGGGGTCGTGGTCGGCGGGGTGGTGGTCTCGCTCGGCGAGTCGGGCACCTGCGCCGGTGTCCGATCCGGCTGCGGTTCGGACGTGGGCGGGGCCACCTGATTCGGGTAGTAGTCCCGTGTCGGTGTGGGATCGTACGACGGAATCCTCGTGGCGGGAGGCGCTTCCGTCGTCGTGGTCGTGGCCTGCTGGGTGGTCTGGAACATGTCGGTTCCCGCGGGGGAGACATTGGGATCCGGGGTGGGTGCGAGTTCCTTCACTCCGTAGCCGAGAACGAGGCCGCCGACCACCAGGGCGCCGACGAGAGCCCCGGACACCTTGGCCGCCGAGCCGGGACGATTCGATTCGGTGGCCGGGTAGTCGCGGATGGCCGTGGAGACGGCGAGCAACGCCGCACCCTTCGCGGTGGCCGTGTCGGGTTCGGGCACCGCGATGACCCGTGCGGTGAAGGCGTCGGCGACGGCGGACGCGATCGCCGGGATGTTCGCGCCACCACCGACCAGGGCCAGCGCGTCGGGAGGGCGCGGGGAATCGGCGACGGTGGCGCGGATGAACTCGACCGCGACCCGGACCGTCGGTGCGGCGATCTCCTCGAACCTGGTGCGGCTGATCTGGATCGGACGGATGCCCTGCAGGTCGATGTCGACGTGCGCGTTCGGCTCCGAGGACAACTGCTCCTTCGCGACGCGGCACCGCGCCGACAGCAGGTCCCGGTCCAGGTGCCGCAGGGGATGCGGAGTGGAAAGGCTGCCGACGACGTGGTGGAACACGAGGTCGTCGATTCCGGTGCCGCTCACGTGACTCGTGCGGTCGGCGTGCAGAACCGTGCCGTCCACCTGATCGACGACGGCGACGGACAGTCCGGACTCCCCGAAGTCGACGATCGCGACGGTGGCGTGCTGAGCGACCTCGCCGGTGTGCCGCAGGTAGGTGAGGGTGGCGGCGGTCTCGGGCACGAGGTGCACGCGGTGCCGCTGCCTGCTGACGGCGCTGCGGATCGAATGAGCCTGTTCCGACGTCCGGTACGCGACGGCGAATGCGTCGGGTGTGGTGGGATCGGCAGGAACCTGGGTGGTCATCAGCGAGATCGACGAGCGGACCAGGTCGCCGAGGTCGGTGTGGGCCTGATCGGCGGACAGGTAACGGAACTCGACGTTCTGCGCACCGTTGGCGGCGGTGCTGACGAGGGCGGAACCGACACCTGCCGCACCGGTCGACATCCCCAGGGACATCCCCATCACACACACCCCCTCACGTTGTCGAACGCGTGACCTGCTGTCTCTGTCGGAACGCCCTGTTCAGCGGGGAATCCCTGCCCGTTGAATCGGCGACTGTTATCTGAACGTTACAGAAAACAAACGGATTTCGCTCCCGACTTCCGGTCGTCGGAGACGAGGATTGCGCTCGATATCCGGTCTCACCTGCACAGTTGTCCAAAGGAATCTCATGCGACGCGCCAGCGATTTCCGGAACCTCACCAGACGTGAGCGCCGACGGCTTCTACTCCGTGCACTTTTGGTCCCGCTCGCGACCATCCTCCTGTGCGTGGTGGCCTATTTCGCCCTGCCGTGGACCAATATCGGGGACATGTCGGCCCTGCTCATCCTGGGGGGCGGCCTGCTCGTGGTCGTGCTGGCCGCGGTCTGGCAGATCCGGCGAATCATCGGGTCCGACGTTCCCGCACTCCAGGCGATCGAGGCCCTTGCCCTGATCCTGCCGCTCTACCTGCTCGGGTTCGCCACGGCCTATTGCCTGATGTCCGAGACTGATCCGGGCTACTTCACCGAACCCCTCACCCGCATGGGCGCGCTGTATTTCGCGCTCACCGTGTTCTCCACCGTCGGGTTCGGCGACATCGCCGCGACGACCGATGCGTCCAGGGCCGTCGTCAGTGTGCAGATCATCGGAAACCTGATCCTGCTCGGCGTCGGGATCCGGGTGATCGTCGCGGCAGTCGACTGGGCGCGTGAACGCCGGAGCTAGCGACCCGACGCCAGCACCAGTTCGACATTGCGGTCCGGAGTCCCGCCGAGCAGGTCGGGGTCGGCGTGAATGTCGTTGAACGACAACTCCCGGTACAGCGACGCGAGCCCGAGCGGTGAGAGGTCCGTGTGATCGACGGCGTAGGGACTGTCGGCTTCGAACAGCGTCGTGAGCAGCGACACGGTTCCGTCGACGTTGTCGACCACCTCGATGATCCGCCCGTGCTGGGGGAAGTCGATGTGCGAGGCCGTGTTGATCTCCCAGAACGACTGCTCCGGAGTCGATCCGGGCCACGGGGTGATCCGGTTCTCGTGGGTGTGACCGTTGACCCAGGCGAGGACGTTCGGGAATCGGTGCAGCAGATCCACCAGTCGGGCGCCGGGAATCCGGGGCTCCGCCGGTGCGGCGGGGTCGGGGACGAGGTTGTCCATGCTGCCGCTGGTGTGGTGGCTGAACAGGACGAACCAGGTGTCGCTGCGCGGCTGCGACACCGGTGCGCCCGAGGTGTCGTAGTACCGGCTGCTGCCGGCCGTCAGGGTGTCCTCGATCCACCGGAACTGTGCGGCACCCAGCGAACCGTCGACGAAGCCGGCGCGGTTGGTGGAATCCATGCTGATTCCGACCACGCCGGGTGCGATCTCGAACGAGTAGTAGCCGATGCCGGTCTCGCCGGCGTCGGGCGCGAAGCCGTGACCGATCGGTCCGGGGCCCGTGTTGGCCGGGTCCAGGTGCGCGGCGATGAACTGGCGGGGTGTGAACGGGGCGCGCGCGGGGTCGGGCGTGACGGCCCGCGGCGGTGTCGTGAACGCGGACAGCGCGCCGGGGATGGACCCGGGGTCGAACTTGGTGGCGATGTCCACCGCTTTCGCCTGTTCCGGCGATCCGGGGACCTCGAACTTGAGGGAACCGGTGTACATGGCTTCGAGCGGTGGAATGCCGCTCGGGACGGTGCCTTCCACCGAGTCGTCGTGATTTCCGAAGACGCAGTACCAGGGCGTGCGCAGGCCGGGGCTGGTGACCGGGCGAATCGCGGCGGCCAGCAGTCCGGGGACCTCCGGGAAGCCGGCCTTCTTGTACATGTCCTGGATCGACGACTCCGGGTTCCAGTACAGATCGGCACCCGAGTTCTGCACGCCCTCGTAGCGGTCCGGCGCGCCGGTGTTGGGAACGATGGTGCCGCCGTTGAGTGCGGTGAGGAACCAGCCGAGTTCGGCGAATTCCTTGTTGTCGGTGTTGTCACCGGTGCTCACGACCGCGTCGAACGGGCGCTGGGTGTGGGGGCCGGATGCGAGTGCGTTGACGCGTCCGACCAGGGCGACGAGTCCCTGCGCCGTGAGCGTCTCGTGTGGGCGGAACGCGGAACCGGTGAAGGGGTGCAGGTACTCGAAGCGCATCGGGGACTGGGCGTCGACCAGGTGGACGTCGGTGAGCTGCACGAGGGAGGCGAGTGCGGTGCGCCGGTCCTCCCGCCCGCTGCGGGCCTCGGCGAGTTCGGTGCGGACGAGGGTCGGCCACCCCGGTCCGGCGCCGAGCCTGCGGTACCCGGAGGTTCCGAGCGGGACGGCCACCGCTTCGAGAGTGGTGCCGGCCCCGGACGTGGGAAGAGGCGCCGCGCCCGCGTACTGCAACCCCCACGGGCGCGCTCCGAACCCCACTGCCCCGATCGCCCCGAGTCCGGCAAATGTCAGGAATTTACGCCGATTCATGTCAGACACCAGAGGAACCTTAGGTGACGACCCCTGAGACAGGACGATATTCAGCTCGGCGCGATCTACCACCCCCTTCTCCTTGAGGGTTGGCACTCTCACGTATAGAGTGCCAAGTGGCGCCGATCGAGCTCCGGCACCCGCGACGACGGGGCTGTGTGAAGTGCCGTAAACGGAACACTCAAACAGGAGTCCGGAGAGACCTCCGGACCCGCATACCCCAAAGTGGAGGGCTCATCGTGGCGAGCGTCAACATCAAGCCGCTCGAGGACAAGATCCTCGTCCAGGCCAACGAGGCTGAGACGACGACTGCCTCCGGCCTGGTCATTC
>SEEV01000125.1 GCA_004211695.1 Rhodococcus sp. (in: high G+C Gram-positive bacteria) | reverse complement strand
GTTGATGTGGTGTTGCAGAAGACGCCGGTGACGTTCGATGTGTCGGTGTGGGAGTTGTTCTGGCCGTTGCAGGTGGGTGCGCGGTTGGTGATTTCGCGGCCGGACGGGCACCGCGACCCCGGGTATCTCGAGCGGGTGATCCGCGAGGAGTCGGTCACCACCGTGCATTTCGTGCCGTCGATGCTCGAAGTGTTTCTGACCGGGGCGAATATGGCGGGATGCGGTTCACTGCACCGGGTGTTCGCCAGCGGTGAGGCGTTGCCGCCGGCAACGGTCGCGCGGCTGCACCGGGCCGGTGGTGCGGAGTTACATAACCTGTACGGTCCGACCGAGGCGTCGGTGGATGTGACCTTCTACGAGACCGGGCCGGACGACGGCGGAGCGGACAGGACGAGTGTGCCGATCGGCGCGCCGGTGTGGAATACGCAGACGTATGTGCTGGACGCGCGGTTGCGGCCGGTGCCGGTGGGGGTGGCGGGGGAGTTGTACCTCGGCGGTGTGCAGTTGGCCCGGGGTTATCAGGGCCGGCCGGATCTGACAGCGGACCGGTTCGTGGCCAATCCGTTCGGTGCCGGACGGTTGTATCGGACCGGGGACCGGGTGCGGTGGTTGCCGGGTGGGCAGCTGGAGTATCTGGGTCGTACCGATTTTCAGGTGAAGCTGCGGGGTCAGCGGATCGAGTTGGGGGAGATCGAGGCGGTGTTGTCGCGCCGCGAGGATGTGGCGCAGGCGGTGGTGGTGCTGCGCGGTGACGGGGCCACGGGTGACTACCTTGCCGCGTATGTGGTGCCGGTGGGCGGTGCGGTGGTCGATGAGCGGGCGGTGCTCGGGGACGCGGCGGCGGCGCTTCCCGGGTTCATGGTTCCCTCCACCGTGACGGTGCTGCGGGAACTACCGGTGAACGCGAACGGCAAACTCGACCGGAAACGGCTCCCGAAGCCTGACTTCGGCACCACCACGGTCGGATACCGTGCTCCGGCCACCCCGGCGGAGGAAGCGGTCGTGACGGCCTTCGCCGCTGTCCTCGGTGTCGATCGCGTCGGGGCCGACGACAGCTTCTTCGCTCTCGGCGGCGACTCGCTCAGCGCCACCCGGGCGGTGGGACGCATCGACAGCGCGCTGGACACGAACGTGGGTGTCGCAGCCTTGTTCGACGCACCCGTCGTGTCGGAGCTGGCCGCCCGGATCGACTCGACCGTGATGACGAGTTCCGACTCACCGGTTCTGGAAGCGAGGCAGCGGCCCGATCGTGTTCCGCTTTCGCTTGCGCAGCAGCGCATGTGGTTCGTCAACCAGTTCGACACCTCCTCGCCGGCCTACAACCTCCCGGTGGCCCTGCAGTTGGACGGTGCACTGGACCTGGCGGCACTGCGCGCGGCGCTCGGCGACGTCCTCGAGCGGCACGAGTCGCTCCGGACCGTGTTCCCCGGCTCTCCCGACGGACCCTGCCAGGTGATCGTCGATTCGGCACTCGCCACTCCCGACCTCGATCCGGTTCCGGTCGCCGACCCGGATCTCCGAGACGCACTCGCCGAGTTCTTCGGCGCGGGTTTCGATGTGGTCGAGGAACTTCCGCTCCGGGTGCGGCTGCTGAGACTCGATGCCGAGCGGCACGTCCTCGCCCTCGTCGTGCACCACATCGCGGCCGACGGCTTCTCCATGACGCCGTTGGCGCGGGACGTGATGCTCGCCTACACGGCCCGCGCGCACCAGCAGGCACCCGGCTGGACGCCGCTGGCCGTGCAGTACGCCGACTACAGCCTGTGGCAGCGGGAGGTCCTGGGCGCCGAGGAGCAACCCGGGTCGGTGATCTCCGGTCAACTCGACTACTGGACGCGGACGCTGTCGGGCATCCCGGAGGTGCTGCCGCTGCCCCTGGACCGGCCACGCCCCGTGCAGCGATCGTTCCACGGTGCCGTCGTCACCGTCGACATCGCGCCGGCCGCGCATCAGGCCCTGATCGATATTGCACGCCAGAGCAATTCGACACTGTTCATGGCGGTGCACGCGGCATGGGCAGTGCTGCTGGAAAGGGTGTCGGGATCGGACGACGTGGTGGTGGGGACGCCGATCGCGGGCCGGGGCCACGCGGCACTCGACGACGTCGTGGGGATGTTCGTCAACACGTTGGTACTCCGCACACCGGTGGCGGCCGGATCGTCGTTCGCCGACGTGCTCACCGACGTGCGGTCGGTGGACCTCGGCGCGTTCGAGCACGCGGACATTCCCTTCGAGCGCCTGGTGGACGAACTCGCACCCGAGCGGTCCACTGCGCACACCTCCCTTTTCCAGGTGTTGCTCGAGTTCCAGACCGCCACCCGAACGCACCTGGAACTGCCCGGGCTCGCCGCCCGGTCCCTCGACGTCGATCTGGACGTGGCGAAATTCGATCTCCAGCTGAGCGTGGCCGAGCGGATCGACGAGGACGGGATGCCGGCTGGGATCAGCGCCGGTTTCCGCTACGCGACCGACGTGCTCGATCGGGAGTCGGTGGCGGGTCTGGCAGAGCGTTTCGTGCGCGTGGTCGAGGCCGTCACCGCGGACCCGGCCGCGCCGGTGGGGGACATCGACATCCTGCACGAGGCGGAACGCGAACTCGTGCTCACCTCCGTGCATCGGCCGGGAACCGATATCGCACCGACGTCATTGGCGGACTTGTTCGATCGGGCCGTGGCAGCCCGCGGCGATGCCGTCGCGGTGCGCTGCGAAGACTCCTCGGTGACGTACCGGGAACTCGACGAGCGGGCGAACCGGCTGGCGAGACTGCTGGTGGCGCGGGGTGTGGGCCCGGAAGCGCTGGTGGCCGTGGGGATGACACGGTCGATCGATCTCGTGGTGGCGCTGCTGGCGGTGGTGAAATCGGGCGCAGGGTACCTCCCCGTGGACGTCGCCTCGCCGACCGAGCGGTTGACGTTCCTGCTGGACGATGCCCGGCCGAGTTGCGTGCTCACCACCATCGCCGACGCGTGGGTAGTCGATTTCGCCGGTGTCCCGGTGATCGTCGTGGACGACCCCGAGACCCTCGACGCGGTGCGGCGGTTCTCGTCCAGTCCGGTGACCGACGAAGACCGCCGCCGTCCCCTGCACCCGGACTCGGTGGCGTACGTGATCTACACGTCGGGCTCCACCGGACGACCGAAGGGCGTGCAGGTCTCGCATCGCAACGTGGTCACGCTACTGGCGAACACCCAGGCACTGTTCGGGTTCGGGCCGGACGATGTGTGGACCATGTTCCATTCCGCCGCATTCGACTTCTCGGTGTGGGAGATGTGGGGTGCGCTGGCACACGGTGGCCGGCTGGTTCTGGTCGACTATTTCACGGCGCGTTCACCCGAGAAGTTCCTCGAACTGCTGCGCGACGAACGGGTCACGGTCGTCAACCAGACGCCCACGGCCTTTTACCAGTTGGCCGAGGCGGATCGTCTCGCTGGTAGTCCGGGGCTGTCTCTGCGGTACGTGATCTTCGGCGGCGAGGCGCTCGAATTCGGGCAGCTGGCGCGCTGGTACGCGCGCCGCGCCGACACCGTGCCGGTCCTGGTCAACATGTACGGCATCACGGAAACGACGGTGCACGTCAGCCACCTGCCGATCGACCGTGGCCTCGTGCAGGAGGAGCCGGCGTCGGTGATCGGTCGCGGCCTGCCCGGGCTCCGCGTCCACGTGCTCGACCGACGACTGCATCCGGTGCCGCCGGGCGTGATCGGAGAGGTCTACGTCTCCGGCGCGCAGGTCTCGCGCGGCTACCTCGGCCGGCCCGCCCTCACGTCGGCACGGTTCGTCGCCGACCCCTCCGCGCCCGGGTCGCGGATGTACCGGTCCGGCGATCTGGGCAGATGGAACGGGCACGGGCAGTTGGAATACCTCGGCCGCAACGACTTCCAGGTGCAGGTGAAGGGATACCGGATCGAACTCGGTGAGGTGGCGTCGGCCCTGCTCGCGTGCGAGGGGGTGGCGCAGTCGGTGGTGACCGCAGACGGTGATCGGTTGGTGGCGTACGTGGTGCCGGAGACCGGTGCCGCGATCGACGCGGCGACGATCACCGACACGGCCGCGGCGCGATTGGCGTCGCACATGGTGCCGGCGGCGGTCGTGGTGCTGGGCGAATTGCCGCTGACGGTGAACGGCAAACTCGATCGGAAAGCGCTGCCCGCGCCGGACTTCGGGCAGCGGGTGACGGTGAGCCGCAGTCCGGTCACCGAGAAGGAGCGCATTCTGGCCGACCTGTTCTCCGAGGTGCTGGGCCTCGACGCGGTGGGTGTCGACGACTCGTTCTTCACCCTCGGCGGGGATTCGATCATGTCCATCCAGTTGGTCACCCGTGCCAAGGCTGCCGGGGTCCTGATTTCGCCCCGGGACGTGTTCGAGCGCAGAACCGTGTCCGGGCTGGCCGAGATCGCCGGATCCGGTGACGGCACGGTGGTTCTCGAGGAACTGCCCGGCGGTGGGATCGGGGAGATCCCGTTGACCCCGATCGTGCGGTGGATGCTCGGCCGCGGTGGCGATTTCCGCCGCTACTCGCAGTCCGCTTTGTTCACGGTTCCCGCGGCGCTGGACGAAGACACCCTCGCGGCTGGTCTGCAGGCGGTGCTGGACCAGCACGATCTCCTGCGGGCTCGGCTGTATCGCACCTCGGATACCGAAGAGGGATGGTCGATGGAGGTGCCGGCCGAAGGGTCGGTACGAGCGGCCGCGATTCTCCGCCGGGGCCGGGCGGACGAGGTCGGCGCCGAACTCGACGCGGCGCTCGATCGGCTCGACCCGGAGTCGGGCGTGATGATGCAGGCGGTATGGCTGGACGCGGGCGAACGTCCGGGTCGTGTGCTGATCACCGTCCATCATCTGGCGATCGACGGGGTGTCCTGGCGGATCCTGGTCCCGGACCTCGCAATGGCGTGCGCTCAGGTGCAGTCCGGTGCCGCACCGGCGCCCGCGCCGGCGGGCACGTCGATGCGCCGGTGGGCGCATGCACTCGTCGACGCCGCGCTCGAACCCCGCCGCACCGCCGAACTGGAATTGTGGCGCGGGATGCTGAACGCACCCGACCCGTTGATCGGGTCACGCCCGGTGGCCGCATCGGACACCGCCGACACCACCGCGGACATCGAGGCACGAGTTCCCGCGCCGTTGACCGAGACGCTCCTCACCACCCTGCCGCAGGCATTCCACGGCAGCGTCGGAGACGCATTGTCGACGGCACTCACGATGGCGCTGATCCGATGGCGGCAACGGCGGGAGATCGACCTCCCCGAGGCGCTGGTGAGTCTGGAGGGCCACGGCCGCGAGGAGCAGGTGGTGCCGGGGGCGGATCTCGCCCGCACGATCGGCTGGTTCACCACGATCTTCCCGGTGCGACTCGACCTGAGCGGGGTGGACCTCGACGACGCGTTCGCCGGCGGCCCGGCCGCGGGGGCCGCGATCAAGACGGTGAAGGAGCAACTCCTCGCCGTTCCCGACCATGGCATCGGCTTCGGGCTTCTCCGGTACCTGAACAATGAGACGGCGAAGGTGCTCGAGCCGCTACCGTCGCCGCAGGTCAGCTTCAACTATCTCGGCAGAATGGGCCGGACGGCCGCGGCGTCTTCCGAGCGTTGGGTGCCGGTCGACGAGCCCGGACTGCGCGAGATCTCGACGGCGGGCATGCCCGTCGCGTCGGTCGTCGACGTCAACGCGATGACCGTCGACTCGGGCGCGGGCCCCGAGCTGCACTCGACCTGGACCTATCCTCCGGGGGTCCTCACCAGCGAGGACGCCCACGAACTCGCGGGGCTGTGGATACAGGCACTCGCCGCGCTCGGCACGCACGCGGAGTCGGGCGGCGGCGGATTCACGCCGGCGGATTTCGATCTGGTCGCACTTCGGCAGGAGGCGATCGAGTCCCTCGAACACATCTGCCCGGACCTGACCGACGTGTGGCCCCTGTCGCCGTTGCAGTCCGGCATGCTCTTCCACGCCGAACTCGCCGACGAGTCCGTCGACGCCTACCTGGTGCAGGTGAGCCTCGATCTTGTCGGCGCCGTGGATGCGCGGCGGCTACGTCGTGCGGCCGACGCCCTGCCGGCCCGGCACACGAACCTGCGCACCGCCTTCCTGCACGACGCCGACGGTCACGCCGTCCAGGTCGTCCGGGAACGGGTGGAGATCCCTTGGCGGGAGGTCGATCTGACCGCCCTCGATGCCGGTGCGCAGTCGTCGGAGATCGAGCGACTGCTGGCCGAGGACCGGGTCTGCCCGTTCGACATGTCGAGCGCCCCGCTGATCCGGTTCATGCTGATCGCGACCGCGCCGAACCGGTACCGGCTGGTGTCGACCAACCATCACATCCTTCTCGACGGCTGGTCGATGCCGCTGCTGGTCAAGGAGTTGCTGACGCTCTACGCCTCCAACGCCGACCCGTCGCCGCTGCCCCGGGTACGCGGGTACCGCGACTATCTGGCGTGGATGCAGAAGCGCGATCACCGCGCCTCCCGGGAGGTGTGGGCTCGGGTTCTCGCCGGGGTGGAGGGGCCGACGTTGCTTGCGGCCGGGGCGAGCGGGGCGACGGGAAATGTCGCCGGGGCGAGCGGGGCGACGGGAAATGTCGCCGGGGCGAGCGGGGCGACGGGAAATGTCGCCGGGGCGAGCGGAGCGACGGGAAATGTCGCCGGGGCGAGCGGAGCGACGGGAAATGTCGCCGGGGCGAGCGGAGCGAAGGGAAATGTCGCCGGGGCGAGCGGAGCGAAGGGAAATGTCGCCGGGGCGAGCGGAGCGAAGGGAAATGTCATTGCGCGGGAGTGGGTGTTCGACCTGGACGAGGAGGGCACCAGCCGCCTGCGGGAGGTGGCGCGTGCGCGTGGGTTGACGCTCAATACTCTCGTTCAGGTGTCGTGGGGGATCGTCCTCGGTACATTGACCGGCCGCGACGATGTGGTGTTCGGTGCCACTGTCTCGGGGCGGCCTCCGGAGCTGGCGGGCATCGAGACGATGATCGGCCTGTTCATCAATACTCTGCCCGTCCGGATCAGGCTGCGTCCCGCCGAAACGGTGGGTGCGCTGCTGGAACGGGTCCAGGCCGAGCAGGCGGCGTTGCTGGATCACCAATACCTCGGCCTGGCCGAGATTCCCGGCGCCGCAGGCGGGTTCGACACTTTGACCGTGTTCGAGTCGTATCCGGTCGATCGCGCCGGACTGTCGACGGCCACCGATATCGCCGGACTGCGCGTCGAGGGGGTGGACGCCCGCGATGCCGCCCACTACCCGCTGAGCCTGGTGGCGTCGGTCGACGCGCGCCTGCACCTGAAGTTCGAGTACCTCCCCGACGTCTTCGATGCGGACACGATCGACGGGATTGCCGGTCGCGTGCTGGCGGTGCTCGACGCCTGCACAGTTCCGGACCAGCCGGTGGCCGCACTGTCGTTGCTGACCGACCGGGAGCGCGCCGAACTGGCGCCGGTCCGCGGCGGCCCGGGTGGGTCGACCCGCACGCTGCCGCAGATCCTCGGCGAGGCGGCGGCGCTCGACCCGCACGCGATCGCACTCTCCTACGAGGGCGACAACGTGAGCTACGGTGATCTGGACGAGCGGTCGAATCGTCTCGCCCGTGCTCTCGTCGCGCGCGGTGCGGGTCCGGAGACGTTCGTGGCCATCGGGATACCGCGGTCCCTCGACTCGATGCTCGCGGTGTGGGCGGTAGCGAAGACCGGTGCGGCGTTCGTGCCGATCGACCCGAACTACCCCGCCGAGCGGATCACCCACATGCTCGGCGATTCCGGCGTCACGCTCGGAGTGACGACTACCGAACACCGAGACCGCCTCCCCGGAGCAACACACTGGCTGGCCCTGGACGAACCGGACTTTACGACCGAGTGCGCACAGCAGCCGGTGGCACCGGTGACGGACGCCGATCGACGCGGCCCGGTCACCCTCGACACCGCCGCGTACGTGGTCTACACGTCGGGATCCACGGGCGTGCCCAAGGGCGTGGTGGTCACGCATCGCGGACTGGACAACTTCGCCCTCGACCAACTCGAACGATTCGGGGCGACAACGCAATCCCGCACCCTGCACTTCTCCACGCCGAGTTTCGACGGGTCGGTGTTCGAGTACCTGCAGGCGTTCGGGGCCGGCGCGACGATGGTGATCGCGCCGCCCACCGTGTTCGGTGGTGACGAACTCGCGCGGCTACTGGCCGACCTGAACGTCACCCACGCGTTCATCACCACCGCTGCGCTGGCGTCACTCGATCCCACCGGGCTGGTGCATCTCACCGACCTGGTGTTCGGCGGCGAGGCGTGCCCGCCCGAACTGGTCGCCCGCTGGGCGCCGGGCCGCCGGTTGTACAACGCATACGGACCGACCGAGACGACGATCATGTCCAACATCAGCGAACCGATGGTCGCCGGGGCGCCGATCACCATCGGCGGGCCCATCCGCGGCGTCACGGAACTGGTGCTGAACTCCCGGTTGCAGCCCGTTCCGGTGGGGGTTCCGGGCGAGTTGTATCTCGCGGGGGCGGGTCTGGCCCGCGGCTATCACCGCCGGCCGGGCCTCACCGCCGAGCGCTTCGTGGCCGACCCCTTCCGTCCCGGCGAGCGGATGTACCGCACCGGTGACATCGTGCGCTGGACGGCCGGCCACAGCATCGAGTACGTGGGCCGCACCGACTTCCAGGTCAAGATACGGGGTTTCCGCATCGAACTCGGCGAGATCGACGCCGCGCTCATGTCGGAACCGAACGTCCGATTCGCGGCCACGATCACGCATCGCGGTCCCACGGGCGACGTCCAGCTGGCGTCCTATGTCGTGGCGGCGTCGGGTCGCTCCCTCGACACCGCCGACCTCACCCGGCATCTGGCCGACCGCCTGCCGCCCCACATGGTGCCTTCCTCGATCACGCTGCTGGAACGCATCCCCCTGACGGCGGTCGGCAAACTCGACCGCGCGGCACTGCCCGAGCCCGACGTGCATTCCGGGACACGGGAGTACCGGGCGCCGGTCGGGCCGATCGAGGAAAAGGTGGCCGACGTGTTCGCGGAGGTACTGGGCCAGGAGAGGGTCGGTGCCGACGCAGGTTTCTTCGAGATCGGCGGCAACTCCCTGAGCGCGACCCGGGTGATGGCCCGGCTGCGGGTGTTGCTCGGAACCGGCACCGGGGTGCGTGATCTGTTCGAGTCGCCGACGGTGACCGGGCTGGCGGCCCGGATCGAGCACGCCGCTGCCGAGCCGTCCGGACGTCCGGTGCTCGCGGCCCGCACCCGGCCCGAAGACATACCGCTGTCGTTCGCCCAGCAGCGGATGTGGTTCGTCAACCAGCTCGACACCGCCTCGGCCGCCTACAACATCCCGATCGTGGTGCGGCTCAACGGAGAACTCGACGTGAACGCGTTGAACTCCGCGATCACCGACGTCGTCGTCCGGCACGAATCGCTGCGAACGGTATTCCCGGTCCGCGGTGCCGGGCCGGTTCAGCAGATCCTGCCCGCCGAGGATGCGGCGCCTTCGCTCGCCGCCGTCACCGTCGGGGACGAGCACCGCCTCCGCGAGGAACTCGCCCGCCTGGTCTCGGCGGGTTTCGATGTCGCAGAGCGGCTTCCGCTGCGGGTCGGGCTGTTCGCCCTCACCGCCACCGAACACGTCCTCGCGGTGGTCGTGCATCACATCTCGGCGGACGGATTCTCGATGGTCCCGCTCGTGCGTGACGTGATGACGGCCTACGGGGCCCGCGTCCGTGGCGGTCCGCCCGAATGGGCGTCGCTGCCGGTGCAGTACGCCGACTACACCGTGTGGCAACGGGAAGTGCTGGGCTCGGACGACGACCCCGGGTCGCTGCTCGGGACGCAACTCGCCTACTGGAGGACGGCCCTCGCGGGCGTGCCCGATCTCCTGGAACTGCCCACCGACCGTGACCGGCCCTCCCAGCAATCGTTCCGCGGAGCGCGCATCCACTTCTCCGTCGACGGTGACCTCCACCGGCGCATCAGGGAACTGTCGCGACGCCTTCGCGCCACCGAGTTCATGACGGTGCACGCGGCGCTCGCCGTCGTGCTGGCGCGGCTCGGCAGCACCGACGACGTCGTGATCGGGACGCCGATCGCCGGCCGGGGCGAGCCCGCGCTCGACGATCTGGTCGGCATGTTCGTCGGCTCGCTCGCCCTCCGCACGCAGGTGGACGCTGCTGCGTCGTTCACCGACCTGGCGGCGCACTGCCGCGACGTGGACCTCGGTGCGTTCGCGCATGCCGATGTGCCCTTCGAGCGTGTGGTGGAGGCGGTCGGGCCGACACGATCGACGGCGTATTCGCCGATCGTCCAGGTCTCGCTGGAGTTTCAGAACAACGAGCGACCGGTCCTGACCCTGCCGGGACTGGAGGTCCGCGGGGTCGACCCCGAACTGGGCGTCGTCAAGATGGATCTCGAATTCCTCCTCGCCGAGGAGTTCGACGCGAACGGGGAGCCCGCAGGGATGACCGGCGCCGTCGACTTCGCCACCGATCTCTTCGACGCCGACACCGTCCGCGGTGTCGCCGGCCGGTTCGTGCGGATCCTGGGCGCCGTCACCGAGAATCCCGACCTGCCGATCGGCGACCTCCCCCTTCTCGACGAGGCGGAGATGCGGGACTTGGTGCCGGCCCGGGGCGCACCGGACGTCCGCTCGCAGCTGTGGCCCGACCTGCTGACGGCTGCGGCCGCGCTCGATCCCGACTCCGTGGCCCTGTCGTACGAGGGCCGGCAGATCAGTTACCGCGAACTCGACGAGTGGTCGAACCGGCTGGCCCGGGTCCTGCGAGGCCGTGGCGTTGGGCCGGAGACGTTCGTGGCGCTCGGGATGCCCCGCTCGATCGAGGCCGTGGTCTCGATCTGGGCGGTCACCAAGGCAGGCGCGGCCTTCGTGCCCATCGATCCCACCTACCCGCGCGAGCGTATCGACTACATGCTCACCGATTGCCGGGCCCCGCTCGGCCTCACCGTGCGAGACCGCCGGAATCATCTGCCCGACACGGTTCCGTGGCTGGTGCTGGGTGACGGCGACTTCGCCGAGCAGGTGGCAGGGGTGTCTTCGGCACCGGTCACCGACGAGGACCGGACGAGCCCGTTGTCGCTTGCCCACCCGGCGTACCTCATCTACACGTCGGGTTCGACCGGAAAACCGAAGGGGGTCGTCGTCACCCACCGCGGCCTGGCCAACTTCACCGCGGAAACACACGAGCGGTTCGAGGTCACGCACGAGTCCCGGGTGTCGCATCTCGCGTCCCCGAGTTTCGATGCCTCGGTGTTCGAACTGATGATGGCGTTCAGCGCGTCGGCGCGGGTGGTGATCGTTCCGCCCGGCATCGTGGGTGGCGGCGAGTTGGCGGATCTGTTCCGGCGCGAGCAGGTCACGCATGCGACCATCACGCCGACGGCACTGGCGGCCCTCGACAACGACGGCCACGATTCGCTCCGTGTCCTCGATCTGGTGGGGGAGGCGTGCCCGCCGGAGGTGGTCGCGCAATGGGCTCCGGGGCGGAGCCTGCACAGCGGGTACGGTCCCACGGAGACCACCGTCCAGGCGAGTGTCAGTGCCGCCATGCGTCCCGGGGAGGGCGTGAACATCGGGTCGCCGGCGTTGGGATTCGCGTTCCTGGTCCTCGACGAGCGACTGCAGCCCGTTCCGGCCGGGGTGCCCGGCGAGCTGTACATCGCCGGGCCGGGTATGGCACGCGGGTACCACAACCGGACGTCGCTGACCTCGGAACGGTTCGTGGCCTGTCCCGTCGGGGAGCCGGGTCGCCGGATGTACCGGACCGGCGACGTCGTCCGGTGGCGGCAGGCGAGCGGAGAGACGGGAGAGGTCGACCGCTACACCCTGGAGTACCTGGGCCGCAGTGACTTCCAGGTCAAGGTTCGTGGTTTCCGGATCGAACTCGGGGAGATCGACGCCGTGCTCACCCGCCATCCCGCGGTCGCCTTCGCTGCCACCATCGGTCACACCGGCCCGTCCGGCGACACCGTGCTCGCGTCGTACGTGCGGGCACTGGACGGACAGGCCGTGAAGCCTGCGGAACTGCGCGCCTACGCGTCCGAGCGCCTGCCCGCGCACACGGTGCCGTCCGCGGTGGTCGTGCTCGACGAGATTCCGATGACCCCGGTGGGCAAGCTCGACCGGAAGGCGTTGCCCGCCCCGGAGTTCGGCTCGACGGCCGCGGCGTTCCGGGCGCCGGCCACGGAGACCGAGCGTATCGTCGTGGACGCGTTCGCGGAGGTGCTCGGCGTGGACCGGGTGGGCACCGCGGACAGCTTCTTCGACCTCGGCGGAAACTCCCTCCTCGCCACCAGGATCGTCAGCGCCCTGCAGGCCGCACTGGACCGGAAGGTTCCGCTGCAGTGGATGTTCCTCGATCCCACCCCGGCGGGCATCGCGCGCCGCCTCGACATTCCGGCCCGCAGTGCCGATGTTGAAGAGGCGCTCGCCGTGGTGATCCCGCTACGCGCGCAGGGCAGCGGCCGGCCTCTGTTCTGCGTCCATCCCGGGATCGGGCTGTCCTGGGGTTACGCCGGGCTCGTGCAGCATCTTCCTCCCGACCGGCCCGTGTACGGACTGCAACTGCCCACGATCAGCGGTGACGGCGAGTACCGGTCCATTGAGCAGTTGGCCCACCGCTACGTCGAGGAGATGAAGGCCATCGCGCCCGACGGCCCGTACGACCTGCTCGGGTGGTCGCTCGGTGGGGTGCTCGCCCACGCCATGGCCGTCGAATTGCAGCAGGGCGGCGACGAGGTGGCGACGCTCGCGGTCATGGACAGCTATCCCGACGACGGGGACGATGAGCCGCCCGGCGAACTCGACGTGCGGGACCTGCTGCGCGGGCTGGGACTCGAGATCGACGAGACCGATCAGCTGAGCTACGAGCAGGCGGCACGGTTGATCGACGAGTCGTTCGGGGCCGAGACCGGAGTGCGCGGGCGAGACCTCGAACGGATCGCGGTGGGATACGAGAACTCCCGGCGGATCGGGCACCAGTTCGTGCCTCAGATCTACGACGGCGACCTGCTGATCTTCCCCGCCGCGTACGACGGGGACGGCACCACCCGTGCGCGGTCGGCGCAGGAGTGGCGGCCCCTCGTCACCGGCCGCATCGACGAGCACGCCGTGGACTGCGGGCACAACGACATGATCGAGCCGGAGTCCCTCGCCGTCATCGGGCCGGTGCTGTCGCGCGTGCTCACCGAACGACCGTGAACCCGATCAGGCGATGCGGAACTGCGTGAGGCCTCGGATCGGCCACTCGCCGTTGACATCCGATGCGTCACGCCCCTGCCGGACGAGGTAGTCGGCGAAGTCGCGTTGACGTTCGGCGTGCCAGTCGGCCTGGTGCGTCATGATGTCGAGGGCCCGCAGATTCGGGTACTCCTGCGCGAGGGTCCGGGCGAGGTGCGCGGCGGCGACCGCGTCGGCCTCGGCCTCGTGGGCGTCCTCCAGCGCGATGCCGTAGTGCTCGCACACCGCGCCCAGCGTGCGCCTGCCTTTCCGGTACCTGTCCATCTCGCGGTCGATGACGTACGGGTCGACGACGACGCCGGTGACGAGTTCCGGAAGGCCGAGGCGCAGGCCCTCGGCGTGCATGACGGTCAGGTCGTACGAGGCGTTGAACGCGACGACGGCGAAGTCCCGGGTCCAGGCGTCGTACAGGGCGTCGCGGATCTCCCCGTACCCGGTGGCGTAGTCCTGACCGTGGGCCCGGGCGTACTCCGTGGAGATGCCGTGCACGGCCGACGCGCCCTCCGGGATCGCGACCTGCGGGTCGAGCAGCCAGGTTCGCGACTCGAAGTGGTGAGCGTCGACGAGGGCGATACACGCGGAGACGATGCGGGCGTCGGTGGGGTCGGGCCCCGTCGTCTCGAGATCGAACGCGCAGATCGGTCTGTCCGACCAGCTGGTCATCGGGGGCCTCTCGGTGGTGATTCGGTGCGCGCCCAGTATCTGCCGCGGGACGCGTCCGATCCGGGACCGACACGGCCGGGATCCCAGGTTGTCGCCGCCGGTCGCCGGGGGTATCGTATCCTGCGGTCTGCAGTTCGCCCAGGTCGCGAATCGCATTTTTCGAGAGAAGAGGAGGTGTGGCATCCGATGAGAAGCCGACCTCCGAGTACCAACTGAAACCGTTCCACCGGTAGGTGCACGGTTTCACGGTCCGTGTTCCTCAGCGCAGTTCCGCGCTGCCCACTTTTCCTCGAAAGCCCCGTGCCATGCCTCAGCTGCGCCCGATCCGTTCCCTCCTGCCCAGCCGCTCCGCCGGTCTGTCCGACACCGACGCCGGTCACGCGACCCCTCGCCGTCCGGTCGAACCGACACCGGCCGAGGAAACCGTCGTCAACAGCGCCGTCTACCGCGACGGCCGGAAGACGGCCACGCCGGCCACGCTGTCGGAGGCCCTCGGGAGTCTCCCGGACTCGTCCTCGATGGCATGGATCGGGATGTACCGCCCGAACGATGCCCAGTTGTATGCGGCAGCAAAGCAATTCGATCTGCATGAGCTGGCCGTCGAGGACGCGATCGTCGCCCATCAGCGACCCAAGCTCGAGCGGTACGGCAAGACGCTGTTCGTGGTCCTGCGCGCCGCGCGGTACTGCGACGAGACCGAACGCGTCGAATTCGGTGAGCTGCACGTCTTCTGCGGTCCGACGTTCGTGCTCACCGTCCGGCACAGTGAGTCTCCCGACCTGTCGGCGGTCCGCAGGCGGATGGAGAGCAATCCGGACCTGCTCCGGCTCGGACCCGAAGCCGTCCTCTACGCCATCCTCGACGCGGTGGTCGACGGGTACGCGCCGGTGGTCGCCGGGCTGCAGAACGACATCGACGAGATCGAGACCGAGGTGTTCAGCGGAGCACCGGGCGTGTCACGGCGCATCTACGAGCTGACCCGTGAGGTCATCGAATTCCAGAGGGCCACAAGGCCGCTGCTCGGGATGCTGCGGGGGTTGTCGGACGGATTCGAGAAGTACAACACCGACGAGGAACTGCAGCGCTATCTGCGTGACGTCACCGACCACGCGACCGTCGTCGTCGAGCGCGCCGACGGGTTCCGGCAGTTGCTCGGGAACATCCTCACCGTCAACGCCACCCTGGTGTCGCAGGAGCAGAACGAGGAGATGCGCAATCTGACGCAGGCCAGCTACGCGCAGAACGAGGAGATCAAGAAGGTGTCGGCGTGGGCGGCGATCCTCTTCGCGCCCACCCTGATCGGGACCGTCTACGGTATGAACTTCGACCACATGCCCGAACTGCACTGGGCCGGTGGGTATCCGTTCGCCCTGTCACTGATGATGCTCACCTGCGCCGGGCTGTACACGATCTTCAAGCGCCGCGGCTGGTTGTGAGCGCCGGCCGGCTGCGGATGAACCCGCAGCCGGCCTACTGCCGTCAGAGTTCGTCTACACAGACGACGAATTTGCGCTCCGTGTACTCGTACCCGTTGGACGACGTGCTGCACGAGTCCACGGACGTGGCGCCCTGCACGATCTCCGTCACCTTCACACCGTCGACCGCCGTGGTGTCGCCGCAGTCGATGCGCGCGGGATCCTCGCCGCCGACGTCCATGCACCCGCCGACGACCCAGTCCACGTCGAGGCAGATCGCGCCCTGCTCGACGCCGCCGAGGGTTTCGTAGTAGTACGAGTCGGCGTCGCTGATGCACTGGCTGTTCTTCGCGGCCTTGGCGAT
>SEEV01000536.1 GCA_004211695.1 Rhodococcus sp. (in: high G+C Gram-positive bacteria) | reverse complement strand
CGGTGGGCGGTGATCCGAACTGTTGCCGCCCGGCGACGGCGGGACGAAGGCATCCACACGTCCATCGCGGCGTTCGATGTCGCGACGAGCAGTGGTTCCCGCCGTGGCCGGGTTCGCCGTCGCGGTCCTCGTGCACACCCTCGACGCCGAGACGGGTGGGCCACGACATCTGCCGCCCGCGGAGCCCGCCGAATGGGCACGTGCGATACGTCTGGCGACAGATTCCCGGTAGGTCAGACCTTGGTGAATTGCACGGTCAATAGCGCCGGTGGTCGCGGAACCGGGACGTTCTCGGTGCACTTCATTCCTCCGCCGACTGAAACGCCCGACCCGCCGATTATTCAGCCCGGTGAGGGATCGGGCTTGTTCGGGAGTTGATTGGGCAGCGCGATCCGGGGGTGTCGAGGCGAATCGGCCCTGGACTGCCACTGCTGGACCGTGAGCGCGGGTACTGACACCTCGGTGAGTGGTATATTCCGCGTGAAGCCACCCCATCGAGGTGGGGCTGGAAGTGAGCCACAGGATTACTCGCCGGACGACGAGGCCTGTGGCTCGCGTCGTTTCCGGATCAAATCTGGCGCAGGTCGACCGCACCGGAGAGTTTCGCCAGTAGCTGGGATTACCGACCCGGGATTGGACCACCGCGCCACACACGATGTCCGCGACCCAGAGCGCCGGCTCGACCATGCCGACGGCGTGGTTCACCCGCAGCGACGAGGTGATGACCTTCTGGGCTCGGAATTTCTGCAGGATGTCGACATCGCTGGCGTCGAGGTGGCTGCGGGATTCGAGTGTGATGTGACTGCACGGCATCTCGGCCAGGTTGGGAAGCAGGTATTCCAGGCATTTTCTGCGGTGGCGCCGGTCGGAGACGGCGGCTTCGGTGTGAATGACGACGAGACCTGCCAGCGGGAGGCCCGCGACGGCCTCGACGAGGTCGTGCCGGCGGTCGGCGCTGCTGCCGTGCCAATGGACCTCTTTCTCCGTCGTGAGACGCAGCGCTTCCATCGTTTTGCGGACTTCCGGGACATCGTCCTCGTCGCACAACGCTGCCGCGATCAGGTACGTGTCGGGATCGCGGTCGGGCTGCGATCCGCTCTCATCGCCCCAGGCAGTCAGCATGAGTGAGAAGTCTAGGGAGTCGCCGCGACACCGATCACCGGAGCACCAGATCAGCGTGATCCCTGTGCCACCTGACCCGGTCGGTGGTGCGGTGTAGTGCGGTGACGCCGTCGCCGGTTCGCCCCGCTGCCGGTCCGCGCGGCGGGCCCCCCGCGACCAGCACCGTCTTGAGCTCGCGTACCCGCAGGCCCGACAACTCGTCGAACGAATGCGCCCGCACCCCGCCGGAGCGCAGGGCGTCCACGGCTTCCGGGTCGTCGTCGACGAACGCCGACAACCACGACCCCACAGCCCGACAGTGGCCGGCCTTGACCTCGACCGCCGGCCGGACATCATTGCGAGAGCGGCACAACAGCGCCCGACCGGGTGGAAAACCGTTCCCCCCGAGCCATATCCGGGTCTGAACCGCGCAGGAAACGGGCCGGGTCGTGGAATACACCACCACCAACCCCAGACCGGCCACCGCCTCCACCAGATCTCGGCCCGGTTCGATGACCGCCGCCTGCCCGACATGGTCGAAGAACCGCTGCCACGCCTGTCGGCGGCTCCCCGCCAGCTGGCCGGTCAGGAGGTGGGTGAAGGCCGACAGATCTGCCAGGCCGCCGTCGATGTCGAACATCACCACCCGCTCGCTGCCGCTCACCTGCCCGACCCTAGCCACGTCACCGGTAGAGGTCCCGGCGCCACGCCCACCACCGCGGAATCTAAGTTGGGCGCACCCCGTGGTCACTAGAGAGCCGTAGAGAGCGCAACAACGGTGTTCCACGCACCACCAGCTCGCACACCTTGGTGCACTTCCAGCGGGTTCACAGTGCACGAGGAAGGTACGTCGATGCGCGGCTGGGGACGGCGGCGTGTGCTCCATTTCGGGTGCGGCCGATACAGTCGGTTCCGATGACGACAACGATCCGCGCCCAGCGGACGGGCCTGGTCGGGCAGACCTGTGGTGGACTCCGACAGCCCTGACGCCGTCTCCGGTGACGATCAGGCCGACGATCTCCTCACCCTGGCTGTGGCCGAGGCTCTCGTGGCGGGCATGTCGTGGGCTCAGATCGCCGCGCAGCTCGGCGTCCCACCCCCCACCGTCCCCGACCATGCGGCCGTCACCGACCAGGAATGGCAGGAAGCCATAGTCGCCCAGGAGAATGCCCGGGCAGCACGGTTCAACGACCAGACCTGGAGGCGGCAACCGTAAGCGAGGGGCGCCGGCAAAAACGCCGAACACCACGCCCACCACATCAACTGCGCCATCCCGAACCCACGAGGACCTCACCGGCGCGAAACACGACTGACGCGACCGGTGAGGCGTCAGATCCACCGAACGGTGAGCCCGCTTCGTTACACCACACATCCGCAACGGCAGGGTGTAGGTGCCGGGAGGGAAACCGTATTCCGACCGGGCAGCCCACACTCCGCCTCGTCAAACGCACGTAACTCGTTGAAGCAGTGCACTTCGGAGCCATAGTTGACGACAAGCCAGCTTCGAAGGAATATGGTTCGACCAGCCACCCGCCGAGCGTCAGCGGTCAGTACCACCAGATCGGGATCACTGATCCTCGCTGGACCACCACCTCATCCTGATGCCCGATGGATCAGCCCTTGACCCGGGGCCAACACCAACACCCGTCGGCGGCACCCCCAATGCATGGTTCGGCCTTCGCCGGCGGTGTGTCACGGAGCGGTCATCGGCGGTCCGTTCGACGAGCCGCCCGTCCTCCCGCGACATCGAGCCCTGGCACGACGACTCGCAGCGATCGACGGATCCACGGTCCACGCTCAGCGCTACGACAGCGGCGCCCAAATCTCCGAGCCCGTACAGGGCCGCGGCGGTGCGAGAGCGGGCGTGTACGAAGAGGACGCATACGCCGGCTCGGACTGGAGACCCCTGTGTGCGCAGCAGCGCGATCGAGGAAGCAGGCCCCTAGTCCTCAGCGACGGAGGGGCGAATCGATGGGCCTCGCAAGCTGGCGGTCACCAGCCCATGACATCGTCATCCGACCTTGACGACGACCTTGCCCTTTGCGCGTCCTTGTTCGACGTACGTCAATGCCTCTTTGGTCGATTCGAGGGGAAAGACCTGATCGACGACCGGGCGTATGGTGCCGGCATCGATGATGGACGCGAGCTGGCGTAGTTGGTCTCCACTCGATTTCATGAACAGGAACGAATAGGTCACCTTGCGTCGTTTCGCTGCCCGTCTGATTCGGAAGCTCAGCAGTCGCATCACCTGTTGCACGATCCAGTTCAATCCGGCTTCTTTCGCGAAACTGAGATCGGGCGGGCCGGAAATGGAGATGACCTTCCCACCGGGTTTGAGAACGCGGAGTGACCTGTTGAGCGTCTCGCCGCCGAGGGTGTCGAGGACCAGGTCGTAGTCGTGCAGGATGTCCGCGAAATCGTCCTTCTTGTAGTCGATGACGACATCCGCACCTAGATGATTGATTCCTTGAAGGTGTGTCGCTGCGAGGCTGGTAGGCGGAGGGTTTCCAAGATCAAAGCGTGACCAAAGAACTGGAAACCCTCCTGACCGAACTCTATGTGCTCATCGA
>SEEV01000535.1 GCA_004211695.1 Rhodococcus sp. (in: high G+C Gram-positive bacteria) | reverse complement strand
GCTTGCACGACGTCCGAGAAGGAGGTGAGTTCGAGGAGTAGTTCGATGCCCGAGGTCAGCCGCGCCCCGAGTACCGCGGCCATTCCGAAGGCCAAACCGCCCGCCGCACCGACACCGGGTGAGTCTCGTATGTCCCGCCCGACTGCCGTAGCGACCACGTCCGCCCAGCGACTGAGGGCGTGATCGAGGTGGGCCACCGTGTGGGGACTGGCACCCTTCTGCGGAGCATACACAAACGCCGCGCCGTGCCGCCCGGTGAGCGGATTGTCGACATCGCACGCAACGATCAACTCGACATCGCGTAGACGAGGATCGAGTGCGTCGACGCACAGGACGTGCGCCTCGGACAGGTCCTGGGCGCAGGGGTAGATGGGGTCCCCGTCGGCGTTGAAGATGCGCGCCCCGAGCGCGGCCAACGCACCGGCACCACCATCGGTGGTGGCACTGCCTCCGACTCCGAGCACAATCCGATGTGCGCCGCGGTCGAGGGCGTCCACCATCAACTGCCCGACCCCCCGGGTGGATGCTGTGCGCGCTGTGGTGCGCGTCGGGCCGCCGGAGCCGAGGTTGGCCAGCCCTGCGGCAGAGGCCATCTCGATGACTGCGGTGTTGCCACGCAGCGCGTAGGTAGCGGTCACCGTCTGCTGCAGTGGGCCGGTGACCGAGCAGGTGACCGGTGCATAGCCTTGTCGAATCATCATCTCGACCGTCCCCTCCCCACCGTCGGCGACCGGGAACTCGATCACCTTCAGATTCGGTGCAGCGGAACGCACACCGCGTGCGAGGGCGGCCGCAGCATCCGACGCAGATGCCGACCCCTTGAACTTGTCCGGGGCGATCACCATGTGGCCGGTGCTGTTGTGTACTGGCGGACTAATCACGAGTCGACCTTCGGTGTTCGATTGTGCCTGGGTCATCGTTGCCTCAGAACGCCACTGACTGCACGGCGATGATGGCTTTGTCGTTCATGGTCTTTACTCCTTGATGGGACTCGGTCTGGTGGGTGTGCTGGCAGGCAGGACCTGGATGGCGCCATCGCGGCCCGGGTATGCGGCGTCGTGATCACGGTCATCCCACGTGTGCGGTGGTGCGGGCTTCGTCGGGCTCGGAATGCGGGCGGCTGCGGGGTCGAGAACTATCCACCGTTGCGGCCTCCACCTCGGTGATGGCATCAGGTTCGCGGAGCAGATCTGACGACGAGAAGTTCCCCAGCGGCCCAACGACTATTGACCGCGGCGATCCGGATGGATGCCGCTTGCGGCTGCGTGGAAGGGGCACCCGAACAGCTAGTCAATCCTCGAGGATTCGAGATCTGCCGGCGACGCGCATCGCAGCCCCCCGGCGCTACGTGGGAGGCGAAGCCGACCAGGCACCGACCCGTCCGCGCGGCGTTGCCCGCTCGTACCCACTGCCACCGCCGCGCGATGGCCGTCCTCACCGTGCACCTCCTCGAGCGTCGATCTGATACATCGACGGTAGGTGTGAGCCAGATCATTAAGCAACGTTAAGTTCACCATTCGTGCCGGTCGTCGACGCTTACGATCGCGAGATCATCCTCCCGTCTGGGAGTTATGCCGTTACCGCCAATGCGTCGACTGGGCCGGTAGAGCCGGGGACGCGGGATGTTCGCAACGACTACGGCTGTCTGCCCGCGGTACCAGTTCAGGGAGGTCTATGACGGTGTCGGCCCAGGCGTGAAGGAGTTGGTGGTCGTGGCTGACGGCGAGGATCCCGAGAGCCGCATCAGCTTCCTCTATCAGGACGTGCACTAGCGCGGCGGTGGTAGCGGGGTCGAGCATGGCGGTCATCTCGTCGCAGATCAGGTATCGGGGTCGTTGGATGAGGGCACGGGCGAGGCAGGCTCGCTGCAGTTGTCCGTCGGAGACCTGATGGGGTTGGCGTTGCAGTAGATCGGCCGTGAGACCAACCCGCAGCGCCGTGGTATGAACCGTGCGTGCCCGCTGATCTGCCGGGGTGCCGGTGACAGCAAGCGGTTCTGCGATGATGCGTTCGAGTGTCCACCGCGGTGAGGTTGCCTGCCGAGGTGATGGGAACAGCATCGCGATGCTCCTCTGGCGCCTGCCCCGCAGTCGACTGGGTGGGGTAAGGGGCTCTCCGTCGACGGTGACTGCCCCTGCAGAGGGCAGATGAAGGCCTGCGAGGACACGGGCGAGTGTCGTTTTGCCGGACCCGGATGGTCCAGTCAGGCCGACAACGCTGCCGGCCGGGATCGTCAGGTCGATGTCGGTCAGCAGGGAATATCCCGGGGTGTGGCCGACGGTGATGTTGTGGGCGCGCAGGCTCACCGGGGGGCTCCGATCAGGCGGCGGATCGCATGGGGGCCGCGGTAATCGAGGGAGGTCGGTCTACCGGGCAATCCCGGAACCGGGTAGTGCGGGTGAGTGACACGGTAGTGCGGGAGATTCGTGAGTTGTGGCGGCATCTCGGGTGGCGGTGTGAGTCCGTGCTCGGGCAACGCGGCGAGCAGGGCGCGGGTGTAGGGGTGCCCGGGATCGTCGAGCACTGCTGTGGTGGAGCCGGTTTCGACGATCCGGCCGGAGTGCATCACCGACAGGCGGTCGGCGTGCGTGGGCAGCGCCGCTAGGTCGTGGGTGATGAGCAGGACAGCGGCTCCGGTGTGTGCGCAGTCGTCGAGTAGGTCGAGGACGTGTGAGGTCAGTTGGGGGTCGAGGTTCGAGGTGGGCTCGTCGGCGACGATGACCGCTGGGTCACCGGCGAGCGCGAAGGCGATCGCGGCGCGTTGGGCCATCCCCCCGGACAGCTGGTGCGGGTACAACGCCGCCACGGCGTCGGGTAGGCCCACCCGGATCAGCAGCGATGTCACGGTGTGTCGGGAGTGGAGGTGATGGAGGGTTTCGGTGAGTTGATCGCCGACTGTGCGCACCGGAGTGAGAAATGTTGCGGCCGATTGCGGGACCAGCGCGATGCGGCGGCCGCGTAGGCGACGCCACTGCTTCTCCCGGGTACCGACGAGTTCGGTGGGTGCCGCGTCGCCGCTGGAGAGGGTGACGGTTCCGGTGGTCGTTGCGGTGGCCGGGAGCAAGCCGCACAGCGTCGCAGCGATGATCGACTTGCCGCATCCGGATTCGCCCACCAGGGCGTGTACCTGTCCGGCATCGAGGCGGAGGTCGATATCGCTGACAGCGTGAACAGTTCCGGCGCGGGTGGGGATCCGTACGGTCAGCCCGCGTGCCTCGACAAGCGCGGTCGTCATCGTGGACTCCTTTCCATGATGGGTGGGTTGACACGGTCGCGCACCGCGGCCCCGATCCCGGCTACGGCGAGGGTGGTGAGGATGAGAAGCAGAGCCGGGAAGGTGAGGGTCCACCAGCCGCCGAGGAGCAGTGAGGACCGGGCCTCCTGCAGCAGCGTGCCGAGTGAGGGGCGGTCCGCTGACAGTCCGAGGCCGAGGAACGACAGTGTGCTCTCGTGCCAGATCGCGTGCGGCAGGAGTAATACCACCGCGATCACGGTTTGACCTGCGGCGGCCGGCATGAGGTGGGCTCGCATGACCTGCGCGCGGGTGGCGCCGGCGAGGTACGCGGCGTCGACGAAGGCGCTGCCGCGAACGGTGAGGACCTCGGCGCGAGCGATGCGGGCGACCTGGGTCCAGTGGGTGAGCGCGATCGACGCGATGATCGCGGCCAGGTTGCCGGG
>SEEV01000534.1 GCA_004211695.1 Rhodococcus sp. (in: high G+C Gram-positive bacteria) | reverse complement strand
GCGCCGGTGAAGTCGTTGAAGGTGCCGCGGACCTTGCTGACCATCAGGTGGCGGACGGAGAAGCCGACGGTGGAGTGGACCGAGTCGATGGCCCAGGTTCCGGCGGTGAGGTTGGGCAGTGTGGCGGTGAAGGTGGTCATGAAAACTCCTCGGGTCGACGACAACTGAATTAGTTGAAGGTTCAAGTTCTTCTAGCTTCAACTATGAACGCCGGGGATTTCTTCCGCAACCGTAGTGTGATGTCAGTCACATGTCGTACGTGAGTGCCGCGGTGTGCCCGGGGACGCATTCTCACTCACGTGGGGGGAGGCAGGCACGCGCGGCGGCGAGGACCGTGGCGCCGGCCGCGTCGAGCGGTTCGGTGCTGCGCAGCGCCCGGGCGAGGACGAACGCGCCCTCCAGGCTGGTGATGAAGCCCAGGATCAGACGCCGCGCGTCGGCCTCCTCGAAGCCGCGGTCGCGCAATCGCGCGCTCCCCGCATCGATCCAGTTCGTGAACACGTCCGCAGTGGCCACGCGGAGTACCTCGTTGGTGCTCGCGACCTCGAGCGCGACCGTGGCGATGGGGCAGGCGTCCGCGTAATCGGTGGCCACCAGCGTCTCGCCCGCCAGCCGGAACCCGACCTCGATCCCCTCGAGGATGTCGGAGTGCGCGTCGAGGATTGCGAACACCAGCCGGGCGTACTCCTCGCCCGACGACCGGATGACCTCTTCCCCGAGTTGTTGCTTTCCGCCCGGGAAGAAGTGGTAGATGGAACCGAACGGGGCCCGCGCTTCGGCGGCGACCTGCTTGAGACCTGTCCCGGTGTAGCCGTTGCGACGGAAGAGTTGGCCGCTCGTGCCGAGAATCCGGGCCTTCGTGTCGTTCATTCCTGCCTCCGACCGTTGCGCTCGGTACGTATCCCATCGTAGCCTGAGATTCAGTAGAACGATCTATCAAATGGAGTGAGTGCCATGAAGCAGATCGAACTCTCCGCAGGCACCGTCGAGTACCGCGACACCGGGGGTGAAGGTCCGGTGCTCGTGTTCATCTCCGGGCTGACGATCGACGGCACCGTCTGGCGGCACGTCGTCGACCGGCTCGCCCCCGACTTCCGCTGCATCCTCCCGACACTGCCGCTCGGCGCGCACCGCATTCCGATGCGCGAGGACGCCGACCTTTCGTTGCGCGGACTCGCACTGCTCGTCGGCGAATTCCTCGACCGACTCGACCTCACGGACGTCACGCTCGTGCAGAATGACTGGGGCGGCGCCCAGGTCCTCATCGCCCTCGGCGACACCAGCCGCGTCGCCGCTCTCGTACTCACGCCGTGCGAGGCGTTCGACAACTATCCGCCCGGAATACCCGGTCGCGCGATAGGCCTCGCTGCCGCGGTTCCCGGCGGATTGGCCCTCACCATGCAGGCCCTGCGATTCACGGCGATGCGGCGGGCGCCGGCGTCCTGGGGGTGGATGAGCAAGCGCCCCGTGCCGAAACCGGTGATGGACGAGTGGTTCCGGCCCGCGACCACCGACCGTCGAGTGCGGCGTGACCTGCACAAGTACGCGAGGTCACTGCCACCGAAGGCGACCCTGCTGCACTGGGCGGAAGCGAACCGCGCCTTCGACCGGCCGGTCCTCGTGCTGTGGGCTGTCGAGGACAAGGTGATGCCCCGCGACCACGGTCGGCGACTGGCCGAGCTCTACCCGAACGCCGAACTACAGGAGGTCGACGACAGTTACACGTTGATGCCCGAGGACCGCCCGGACGTGGTGGCGGATGCGATCGTGCGGCTTCGCCGCCCGTGAGTACTTATTAACCGCCCGACGTTAACAAGTACTCACAGGCGCCGCAGGCGCAGTGGGGTGGGAGCCCATTCCCCACACCGTGTGATCGCCGTGCTGTCGCTACCCGACGTCTGCGAGTGCTGGATGAGGGACAGGACGTCGACAGCCACCCCTTTCGAGGTGAGGACGTCGGTCATCGCCTCGACGGGGCCGGTGGCTACCGCCTCGCCGGACACTTCGGTGCCGTCGACGTCGAAGACGACGAACAACCGGTCGCCGTCGGTTCCGTGCTCGACGGACCAGCGCCCGACGCCGCCCCGGTACCCGTACTCCGCGCAGAACAGCGTCCACAATTCTTCGGCGGTGATCTCGAGTCCCGACGAGTCCGCTGCTGCCTGAACCTTCGCGGCGAAGTCGATCTGGAGTCGCCGGGGCAGCGTGATCCCGTATTCGCTCTGTAGCAGATGCGCGATTCCGCCCTTGCCGGATTGGCTGTTGATGCGGATGACGGCCTGGTAATCGCGACCCACGTCGGCGGGGTCGATCGGCAGGTAGGGCACCGACCACGGCGCGATTCCCGGGTCCAGTCCCGCGGCCTCCGCGGACGTCCGATGCTCCGCGAACCCCTTCTTGATCGCATCCTGGTGGGTGCCGGAGAACGCCGTGTACACGAGGTCGCCGCCGTAGGGGTGCCGATCGTGGACGGGAATCCTGTTGCAGTACTCCACGGTTCGCCGAACCGCGTCGATGTCCGAGAAGTCGATCATCGGGTCGACGCCCTGCGCGTGCAGGTTCAGGGCCAACGTCACGAGGTCGACGTTGCCGGTCCGCTCGCCGTTGCCGAACAGGCAGCCCTCGACACGCTGCGCACCCGCCAGCACCGCCAGCTCGGCGCACGCGACGCCGGTGCCGCGGTCGTTGTGCGGGTGCACCGACAGGATGATCGAATCCCTCCGCTCCAGATGGGTGTGCATGTATTCGATCTGGTCGGCATACACGTTGGGCGTCGAGACCTCCACCGTGGCAGGCAGATTGTGGATCACCGGACGGTCGGGGCTCGCATCCCACAGTCGGGTCAAGCTGTTGCAGACGTCGAGCACGAAGTCCGGCTCGGTCAGGTTGAACACCTCGGGTGAGAACTCGAAACGCCGGCCCGGGTGGTCTCCCGCGCCGCGCGCCACCTCCTGTGCTGCATCGAAGATCAACCGGTGCAGTGCTTTCCGGTCCTTACCGAGGACGACGGAGCGCCACGTGGGCGCCGTCGCGGTGTACATGTGCACCACGACGTTCGGCAGTCCCTCGACCGATTCGTACGTCCGGGCGATCAGATCGTCGCGGGCCGCGGTGAAGACGACGATCGTCACGTCGTCGGGCACGAGGTCCAGGCGGACGAGGTCGCGGACGAAGTCGAAGTCGGTCTGGCTCGCGGACGGGTAGCCGACCTCGATCTCTTTGTAACCGAGCGAGATCAGCAGTTCGAAGAACGTGCGTTTGCGCTCGGGGTCCATCGGTTCGGCGAGGGACTGGTTGCCGTCGCGCAGATCGACGGGCACCCACAGCGGTGCGGTGGTGGTGCGTCGCGTCGGCCACGTGCGGTCGGAGTCGGGGACGGGAACGCGATCCCAGATCGCGCGATAGCGATCGGAGGGCATCAGTGAGGGCTGCTGGTTGTTCCACGTGATGGTCATGACGGTCTTCTCCTCGGAAGCGGGTGAACGAGACGACCGACGCGGCGAAACCCCGCGGCAGGGTGCCGGCCTTCAGGCCCCGCCGCGGCAGTGGAGGAGAAGTCCACGGAATGCCACGGGGCTACACTAAGGGCTTGTGATGAATTAATCTAGCTCGGTTCGGGCGTGTCGTCGGGTGCGGGGTGGAGTGTGTAGTTCCACTCGCCGTGGAACTCGTGGCGCGTCAGGATACCTTGGGTTTCAAG
>SEEV01000124.1 GCA_004211695.1 Rhodococcus sp. (in: high G+C Gram-positive bacteria) | reverse complement strand
CACCACATGATTACCGTGACCGGCGCCCGGAAGAACTACGGGTCCTTTGCTGCTCTCGACGACGTCACCATCGACATCCCCTCGGGTTCGCTGACCGCGCTCCTCGGGCCGAGTGGTTCCGGCAAGTCGACGCTGCTCCGGTCGATCGCCGGCCTGGAATCCCTCGACTCCGGCACCGTGGTGATCGGAGGGACCGACGTCACCGACATCTCCCCGCAGAAGCGGGACATCGGGTTCGTGTTCCAGCACTACGCGGCGTTCAAGCACATGACGGTCCGCGACAACGTCGCGTTCGGTTTGAAGATCCGCAAGCGGCCGAAGCCGGAGATCGACAAGAAGGTCAACGAGCTTCTCGAGATCGTCGGTCTCGACGGATTCCAGCACCGGTATCCGGCGCAGCTGTCCGGCGGTCAGCGTCAGCGGATGGCACTCGCACGGGCACTGGCGGTGGACCCGAAGGTGCTTCTCCTCGACGAGCCGTTCGGCGCGCTCGACGCGAAGGTCCGCACCGACCTGCGCACGTGGCTGCGCCGCCTGCACGACGAGGTCCACGTGACCACCGTGCTCGTGACCCACGACCAGGAGGAGGCGCTCGACGTCGCCGACCGGATCGCGGTCCTCAACAAGGGCCGGATCGAGCAGATCGGTGAACCGGAGGACCTCTACGACCGTCCGGACAACGACTTCGTAATGTCGTTCCTCGGGTCGGTGGCCAAGCTCAACGGCCAGCTGGTCCGACCGCACGACATCCGCCTCGGGCGCGATCCCAACATGGCCCTCGCACAGGAGGCGGGGACGGCCGAATCGCTGGGCGTCACGCGGGCCACGGTCGAGCGAGTGGTGCACCTGGGGTTCGAGGTGCGGGTGGATCTGCGCAACGAGGCCACCGGTGAACCGTTCTCCGCGCAGGTGACGCGCGGCGACAGCGCGGCGCTCGGCCTGCAGGAAGGCGAGACTGTGTACGCGCGGGCGACGCGGGCTCCCGAACTCCCGGAGGCCGAAGTTCCGGTGTCCCTGTAATTCCCGAGTCAGGTAGGAGGCGACCGTGCCGACCCCGGCAAATCCCGTCCGAGACAACGTCCTGATGGTGCACTGGCACGACCTCGGTCGTCACCTCGGGTGTTACGGCGCATCCGGGGTGCACAGTCCCAACCTCGACCGGCTCGCCGCCGACGGAATCCTGCTGACCGACGCACACGCGGCGGCACCGCTGTGCTCGCCGTCGCGGGGCGCCCTGTTCTCGGGTCGGTACCCGCACAGCAACGGACTGATCGGCCTCGCCCACCACGGGTGGCAGTATCACGACGACGTCCGCACGCTGCCGTCCCTGCTGGCGGAGGCGGGCTGGTACACCGCGCTGTTCGGGATGCAGCACGAGACCGCGTATCCCACGCGGCTCGGCTATCACGAGTACGACGTCACCAATTCGTACTGCGACTACGTCTCCGATCGGGCGTCGCGGTGGCTGGCGCGGTTCCCGACGCGACCGTTCCTGCTCACCGCAGGCTTCTTCGAGACCCACCGCCCGTACCCGGTCGACCGGTATCCGCCCGCCGATCCGGACAGTTTCGACGTTCCGCCGTATCTTCCCGACCGGCCGAAGGTCCGCGAGGATCTGGCCGGATTCCACGGTTCGATCGAGGTGGCCGACGCGGCCGTCGGCAGGTTGCTGCAGACACTGGACGACGAGGGTCTGGACGACAGCACGTGGGTCGTGTTCCTCACCGACCACGGTGAGGCGTTCCCCGGGGCGAAGTCGACGCTGTATGCGCCGGGTACGGGAATCGCGACGATCATTCGTCCGCCGCGACGGCTGCGGGCGGAGCCCCGGGTGTACGACGACCTGTTCAGCGGTGTGGATCTGCTTCCCACACTCCTCGACCTACTCGGAGTCCCGGTCCCCGCGGCAGTGGAAGGCGTCTCCCACGCCGCGCAGTTGCTGGGGCGGTCGGAGTCGACGGCGCGTGACGCGCTGTTCACGGAGAAGACCTTCCACGACAGCTTCGACCCCATCCGGGCCGTGCGCACCAAGCAGTTCAGCTACATCGAGAACTACGCGCCGCGGCCCAAGCTCGACCTGCCCCTCGACATCGAGAACAGCCTGTCCGGGGAGGCGCTGGGCACCGAGCATCTCGATCCCCGTCCGAGCCGGGAACTCTACGATCTGCGCGCCGATCCCGGCGAGCGCGACAACCTGGCCGACACCGAGGAGTTCGCGGTGACCCAGGCCGAACTCGCGCTGGAACTCGCGACGTGGCGGCGGGCGACGGGCGACTCGATCCCGAGCGAGGAGGAGGGAACGGCGTACGCGCGGAAGGCGATGGACGAATACCTCGCCACCCTCGGGCGGACGCCGGATGTGCGTTCGGCCTACAGCGCGGACCGCGGCATCCTCGACGAGCCCCGGAGCGCCGCGAACACGTAGTGGCCGGTAGCCGGCGGATGACGACGGTTCCGACCTCGCGCGCCGCTCGGCGGTGGTGCACTGGAACCGTGAGCGTCGACTGCCCGCGCTGGAACCCACCGCAACCTCTGCACGAGGTGGTGCGCAGTCTCGGCCGGTCGGCTGAGCTCGTCGGAACCGGCGACGCCGCGGTGACGGGCATCACCGTTCGGACCGAACGGCTCCCGCACCGCGACCCTGACCACTCCCGAGGCGTGCGAACTCCAGCAGACTCTCGCCGCGTTCACCGAACAGGGGACCGGTGCCGTGGCGATGGAGGTGTCGAGCCACGGCCTCGCCCTGCACCGAATCGACGGGACGTTCTTCCGGGTCGGGTTGTTCACCAACCTCGCCCGCGACCATCTGGATTTCCACCCCGACATGGACGCGTATTTCGCGGCGAAGGCCCGGTTGTTCGACCCCGGGCGTTGTGCCGCGGCAGCCATCGGCATCGACGACGAATTCGGGCGACGCCTCGCCGCCGCCGTGACGGTGCCCCGACTGACGTTCTCGTCGACGACGGTCGCGGCCGACATCCATGCCTCCGCCGTACACGCCGACGAGGGCGGCACGTCGTTCACACTCCAGGGGTCCAGGGAGTGAAAGTCGGTGCAGCTGAGGCTATTCGGAGTTCATCAGGTCGACAACGCGCTCGCCGCGATCTCCGCCCTCGCGGCTCGCGGCGTGGACCTCGACGCGGCGATCGCCGGGATGGAGAATCTCGACACCGTGCCCGGCCGTCTGGGGCGATCCTCACCGCTGTCGGCCTCGCCGGCCCCGGTGACGTGGTGGTGGTCGCCGGTCGTGGGCACGACCCGGTCCAGGAGTACGGCGGGCACCGACGGGCATTCGACGACCGCGTCGCACTGCGGGAGGCCCTGCTCCGGCTCGCCGCGCCCTGAGCTAGGTCCTCCGCGCCTCGTGCCGGGCGAGTTCGGCGAGGATCCGCTCGACGAGGTCGTCGAGGTCCGCGCCGGTGGTGTCGAACGCGAGGTCGGGGTTCTCGGGGGCCTCGTACGGGGCGTCGATTCCGGTGAGGCCGCGGAGTTCGCCGGCCCGCGCGCGGGCGTAGAGCCCCTTCGGGTCGCGTCGCTCGCACTCCTCGACCGGTGTGCTGACATGGATTTCGAGAAACGACAGGTCCGCGGCCTCGTTGAGGGCGCGGGCGATCGCCCGATCCGACCGGAGCGGCGACACCATCGACGCGATCGCCACCACCCCGGCGTCGGCGAACAACCGGGTGAGATGGCCGACGCGCCGGATGTTCTCGGCCCGGTCACCCGGCGAGAACCCGAGATCGTCCGAGATGCCGTGCCGCACGTTGTCGCCGTCGAGCAGGTACGCGGTACGTCCGGCGTCGACGAGGGTCCGCTCCAGCGCGACCGCCACCGTCGATTTCCCCGACGCCGGCAGTCCGGTCAACCAGATCGTGGCGCCCCGCTGCCCGGTCGCGAACCAACGCCGATCCCGCTCCAGCGACGACGGGTGCCACTTGATGTCGCGCCGGGTCTGCTCGCCGGGAACGACTTCCCGGGCTTCGCTGACGGTTCCGGCGCCGACCGTGTCGTTGCTTTGCTCGTCGATGAGGATGAACGCGCCGGCGTCGCGATTGGTGACATAGGGGTCGGCGAGCACCACCGTGCTCGTCCGCAGCGTGATCCGGCCGATGTCGTTGAGGGCCAGTTCGCTGGGGGAGTCGTGATCCTCGAGAGTTTCCGGGTCGAGCCGCGTGTGCAACTCCTGAACCGTGGCGCGCACGGTTCGGCTGGTGTGCTTGAGTGCCACCCGGTCGCCTGCCCGCAGCGGTGTCTCGCTCAGCCAGCAGACGGTGGCGTCGATCTCGCGGGCGGCGACGGGCGCGGTCGCCGCAGCGGCCGCGCTCACGACGAGGTCACCGCGGGCCACGTCGAGGTCGTCAGCGAGTTCGAACGACACCGACAGCGGTGCGACCGCGACGGACCGGCTGGGATCGAGGGTGTCGAGGGCCGTGACCGTGCTGCGGGAACCCGCAGGCAGCACCACCACCTCGTCTCCGACCGCGAGGGTACCGGCCGACAGCCGGCCGGTGTAACGCCGTCGCTGCTCGTCTGTGGGACGCGCGACCCACTGGATCGGCAGACGCAGTTCGGACGCGACCGCCGACGGCGCGGCGAGTTCCACCCCCTCGAGATACTCGAGGATCGTGGGCCCGTCGTACCAGGGTGTCGAATCCGACGGCCTCACGACGTTGTCGCCCCGCGTGGCGGACACCGGGATCACCGTGAGGTCGCGGCCACCCAGCCGGTGCGCGAGCGGGCCGAGTTCGGATTCGACCTCCTTGAACCGGGTCTCGTCGAAGTCGACGAGGTCGATCTTGTTGACCACCGCGACCAGGTGCGGCACACCGAGGAGGTCGGCGATCCGGGCGTGGCGGCGGGTCTGCCGGAGTACGCCGGCTCGTGCGTCCACGAGCAGCACGGCCACATGGGTGTTCGACGCACCGGTGAACATGTTGCGGGTGTACCGCTCGTGCCCCGGCGTGTCGGCGAGGACGAAACTCCTGGTGGGTGTGGAGAAGAACCGGTACGCCACGTCGATGGTGATGCCCTGCTCGCGTTCTGCCCGCAGTCCGTCGGACAGGGCGGCGAGGTCCGGCTCGCCGTCGGCGTTCGTCACCGCCTCGAGGTGGTCGGTGGGCAGGCTTCCGGTGTCGTGGAGGAGGCGGCCGATGAGGGTGCTCTTCCCGTCATCGACGCTGCCCGCGGTGGCGAGTCGCAGCAACTGGCGGGGCCGGCTGGTGGTGGTCATCAGAAATACCCCTCGCGCTTGCGGTCTTCCATCGCGGCAACGGAAGTCCTGTCGTCGGCCCGGGTCTCGCCGCGTTCGGAGACCGTGGCCGCGGCGATCTCCTCGATCACGCCGGCGACGTCGCCGGCGTCGGAACGCACGGCGCCGGTAATCGTCAGGTCCCCGACCGTGCGGTACCGCACCCGGAGCCGTTGCACCAGTTCGTCTTCGGTGGGCAGCGTGTACTCGGACAACCCGAGCAGGATGCCGTCGCGCTCGAACACCTGACGATCGTGCGCGAAGTAGATCGACGGCAGCGCGAGGTTCTCGAGTTCGATGTAGCGCCAGATGTCGAGTTCGGTCCAGTTGCTGAGCGGGAACACCCGAACCTGTTCGCCCCGGCGAATTCTCCCGTTGTACAACGACCACGGCTCGGGACGCTGGGAGCGAGGATCCCACTGCCCGAACTCGTCGCGGAAGCTGAGCACCCGCTCCTTCGCGCGGGCGCGTTCCTCGTCCCGGCGCGCGCCACCGAACGCGGCGTCGATTCGGTGCTCCTCCAGGGCGTCGAGCAGCGTCCTGGTCTGCAGCCGGTTCCGGGACGTGCCGGGACCACCCGATTCGGTGACCCGGCCCTTGTCTATCGACTCCTGCACCGACGCAACGATCAGCCGGTGCCCGCCCTCGTCGAGCCGGCGGTCGCGGAACTCGATCACCTCGGGGAAGTTGTGCCCGGTGTCGACATGCAGGACGGGAAACGGTAACGGCGACGGCCGGAACGCCTTCTCTGCCAGCCGCAGCAACACGATCGAGTCCTTGCCCGCAGAGAACAGCAGAACCGGCCGCTCGAGTTCCGCGACCACCTCGCGGATGATGTGCACGGCCTCCGCCTCCAGCGCACGCAGTTCGTCCACCCGTGCGGCGGTGTCGGTGGCGCCGACGGCGCTGTCACGCGGCGCCGAGGCGCCGACGGCGCTGTCACGCGGCGCCGAGGCGCCGACGGCGCTGTCACGCGGCGCCGAGGCGCCGACGGCGGTCACAGGGGATATCCGTTCGCCGCGGCCTCGGAGCGATACCGCAGGGTCCACTCCTTGGAGCGGCCGTCGCTCTGCCGCTTCAGCGGCGGCGGGGGTGCGAGATCGGCGTCGAGGCCGAGTTCGACGAGCACCTTCGCCGCCGTCGCCTGCGGGGCCGCGACGAGGTCGTCGAAACCGATGTCGATGTGGTCGAGTCCCTCGGTCTCGAACCAGTTGCGCCACTGGCGATCCTGATCGCGCAGAATACGGACGAGATGCGCGATGCCACCCGCGTGGTACTCGGCGCCGTCGTGCGGGGCGGGCGGGGTGGCGTCGTCGCGCCACACCTGAGTCTGCACCGCCCGCCACATCGACACCGCCTGCGCGACGACGTCACGCCGGAACACATGGATGAAGACGAGGTCGCGGTCCAGGATGTCGTCGAGGGCGGACCGCAGGTCCTCGCCGGACCGGTCCGTGAGTCCGGCGGCACGGTCGAGGACGAGCGGCACCTGGTTCCACATAAGCTTTCCGCCCCACACGCCGTTGGGCGTGCGTCCGAGGCTGAGCAGTTGATCGCGCCACTGTTCGGACGTCCGGGTGTCGGCCGTTCCGGGTTCGAGCGGGGCGAGCCGCGAGAGCACCGCCTCGTCGGTGACGCCTTCGAACCACTGCCGCGGTTGCGGTGATCGGCTGGTGGACGGCAGGTACTGGAAGAACTCTTCGGGGTTGCCGGCCACGGTGGTGGCACGTAGGGATTCGACGAGCAAGGTGCTGCCGCTGCGCTGAGACGCGCAGACGAGATATGAGCGTGGCTCCGACATGCCGGAAACTATAAACGCGAAATCAGGTGCCGCAATCGGGGGGAAATCTAATTATCGTGATCGAAACACTTGATTATTCTGCGGCGTGTGTATTTGTCGAATTTGTTTCGCGTCATTCCCTATTTGCGCTGTTCATCGCGGATTTCTGGCAGTGCAATTTGGCGCCGATCCTCGCTCGAGGAATGGCGAAGCGACGTGTGAATTCGAATCAGGCTGATTGCAATGAGACGTGCGAATGAGGGAAGTTTCAGCCCTTGCGGCAAATGAGCACCGGGCACCGCGCGTGGTGGATGAGGCTCTGGCTCGTCGAGCCCACGATCGACGCGGTGAACGGATTCCGCCCGTGACTGCCGACGGCGATCAACTGCGCCCCGAACGAGTACTCGAGGAGCACCTTCATCGGCCCGCCCCGCTCGAGGCAGCGGGTGACCTCGACATCGGGATACTTCTCGTGCCACCCCGCGAGACTCTCGGCGAGCCACGCCTCCTCGTGCTGCACCAGATCGGACCAGTCGGTGAAGCGCCTTTCCTCCGAGTACCACGCCCCGAGAGTGGAGTGCTCGGCCCAGGTATGGACCGCGACGAGGGGAACACCGAAGAACGCCGCGAACTCGAACGCATGGGCAACGGCCATGTCGCTCAGTTCGCTTCCGTCCACACCGACCACGACGGGGCGGCTTTCGCTGACCTCGTGGCCCTGGATGCCGCGCCAGACGACCACGGGGCATTCGGCGCGATTCGACACCCGCACGACATCGGAACCGGCAACCACCGATTTCATCTCACTCGTCGCCGCGGGTCCGAGCACCAGCATGCGCGCCGTCTTGGACAGTTCCACCAACGCGTGGGCGGGCGGGCCGGGATGGGTGCTCCGCTCCACCACGAGGTCTCGCTGCCCGTTCAGAACCGCTTTTTCGGCTGCGTCGAGCATCTTGTCGACGTCGGGGTCACCGTCGGTGCTGCCGCCGCCACGGGAACTCGGATGCTTCGGTAGCACGTGGACGAGGCGAAGTGGCTCCTCGAACCGCCTCGCAGCGGATGCGGCCCACGACGCCGCCTCCAGAGCGCCGTCCGAACCGTCGATGCCTGCCACGATTCCGCGTCGAATCCGTTCTGTGGTCATGGGGGTGCTCCTCACCTCCATTCCAGTTTGATCCAGGACGGCGCCGGCGCGCCAGAGGCAAATCGTCGATCACCGCGGAGGAGTGTTTCACCTGGGGTTTCCCGGTGTTTCGGCCGCACGGTGAACCGGAAACGCGGTTGTACCGTGTGTACAGCTGGGAGGTGGTGACCGATGCCGGATGCCCAGACGGAGCTCATGCATGCCCTGTACGAGGAGCATGCCCCCGCAGTGTGGAGGTATGCCCTGCGGCTGACCGGCGACCGTGCCCGCGCCGAGGACATCGTGCAGGAAGTGCTACTGCGAGCCTGGAAGCATCCGAACGTGCTCGACCAATCGGAATCGTCGGCCCGGGCCTGGCTGTTCACCGTCGCCCGGAACCTCGTGTTCGACGAGCACCGCAGCGCCCGCTCCCAACGGGAGATCGGAATGAGCTCGACACCCGAACGAGCGGCTCCCGACAGTTCGGACGGTGCACTCGACGCCTGGATGATGGGCGACGCGCTCGCCCGGCTGAGTCCCGACCACCGCGCGGTGCTCGTGCTCGGCTACTACCGGGGAATGTCGACACATCAGATCGCGGGCGAACTCGGGATACCGGAAGGAACGGTGAAATCCCGCATGCATTACGGATTGCGGGCCCTTCGATTGGCTCTGCAGGAAATGGGGGTGACCCGATGACGTTCGACGGCTTCGAGTCGCACGAGGATCCCTACGTCCGCTGGGACGCGGCGTACGTGCTGGGGGCGATGTCGCCCGGGGATCGGCGCGAATACGAGGCGCACCTCGCGCACTGCGCACAGTGCTCGCAGGCCGTGTCCGAACTGGCGGGCATGCCCGGACTGCTGGCCCTCATCACACCCGAGGAGGCGTTCGGCACGCTGCCCGGGAACGACGCGCACGAGGACGAGGAGACCCCCGCACCGCGTGTGCTGACCCAACTGGTGGGCACGGTGCAGCGGCGCCGACGCCGCCGGCGCGCGGCCGTGGCACTCGCCGCTGCGGCCGCCGTGGTGGCCGTCGCCGTTCCCGCTGGGGTGCTGGCGACGCAGGACCGGACTCCGGCCATTCCCGCGACAGCCATGCCCGCCCCGGACCGCGCGAACACCATCGACGCGGTGTTCACACCCGTGGTTCCGACCACGATCACCGCGAGCGCATCCGTCGCGTCGACGTCCTGGGGCACGGCCGTCTTCGTCGAATGCTCCTACCAGGAGACGTGGCCCGGCGACGGCCGGTACGGCGCCGCCACCGAGGAGTATGCGTTGACCGTCACCGATCGCGCGGGAGCCGTCACGACTCTGGCGACCTGGACCGGTGAGGCCGGTCGGACGGTGCGGCCCACCGCCACCACCAGCCTGCCCGTCGACTCGATCGCGAGCATCGACGTGCGATCCGCGGACGATCATCAGGTCCTGCTGACCACGACGTTGTGAGCGACCCCCACAGAGCCCCGGCCGAGGGGGCCGGGGCTCTGTGGGGGCAGGTTTGCGCTGCCGGTCAGCCGACGACCAGGCCGGCGTGCATGCTCGGGTGATACGTGCAGTGGAACGCGTAGGTTCCCGGCGTAGACGGAACGGTGAGGGTAGCGGTTCCCCCGCCCTCGATCTCGACGTCGAAAGCCCCCGCCGCGTCCGAGGTCACGGTGTGTTCCGCGGTGTCGTCGTTGCGAACGGTGATCCGATCGCCGGGCGACACCGCCGCGGGCACGGAATACGCGAACCCCGCGATCACTATCTCGTTCGCGGCTGCGGCCGCTCCGGGCGCGGCCGCGGGCATCGTCCCGGTCATGCTCATGTCTGCCGAAGCGGTCGTCGTGGCGCCGTCGTTGCTACAGGCGGTGAGTGCGCAGACGGCCACGAACACCGACGCGAGGAGAGGTGCTGTCGAGGGTTTCATACTCTCTCCACGGTTCACCGCCGTGTTTCGTTCATCGCGAACGTACCCGGAAAAATGTTCTGCCACCGGTGAACCCGACCGGCACGCCGTTCGTGTGTATATCCAGTGGGCGGCCGCAGGTCGCCCCGACCCGATCCACGACACGGGGGTCTGCCGATGAATCTCACGTACCACGAGCCGCGGAAAACCCAGCAGAGCATGCGCGTCGCCGACTACATCGTCGCGGCGCTGGCCGCCGAGGGTGTTGCCCACGTCTTCGGGGTGGGCGGCGCGAACATCGAGGACCTGTACGACGCGCTGCACCGCTCCCGCGATGTCGAGGGTGTCGTCGCCAAGCACGAGTTCTCGGCGACGACGATGGCCGACGGCTATGCCCGGACATCGAACCGAATCGGCGTCGTCGCGGCGACGTCGGGCGGGGGAGCGCTCAATCTGGTTGCCGGACTCGGTGAGGCCTTCGCCTCGCGGGTGCCGCTTCTCGCCCTGATCGGGCAACCGCCGACGACTCTCGAAGGGGTGGGCGCGTTTCAGGACACGAGTGGTCTGGCGGGGTCGATCGATGCCTCCCGGTTGTTCGGCGAGGTGTCGCTGTACTGTGCGCGCGTCGAGTCGCCACTCGACATCGACCGTCACCTCGCCGAGGCGCTCGCAGCGGCGCGCCGCGGCGGACCGGCAGTATTGCTGCTGCCGAAGAACATTCAGCAAGCGATCGGCGAATTCCCGGAACCGACGCGGACCGTGTCGACGGCGGCGCGGTCTGCCGCGTCGGCTGTCACGCGGCTCGCCGAAGCGCTGCGCGACGACTACGGCCGGATCACGGTGATCGCCGGCGACGAGGTCGCGCGGGCAGGCGCGCGCGCAGAACTCGCCGAACTGGCGCACACCCTCGGGGCGCGGGTGGCGGTCACGCCCGACGCGAAGGACGTGCTCGATCCTGCGGCACCGGGGCGGCTCGGGGTCACCGGTGCGATGGGAAACCCTGATGTGATCGACGCGCTGCAGGATTCCGACGTCTGCCTGCTCGTCGGGACGCGACTGCCGGTGATGGCACGGGGCGGGCTCGACACCGTGCTGGAGAAGACGCTGGTGTACAGCGTCGGGTCGGCGCAACCATATCTGCAGACGCACCATGTACCGACGCGGGATCTGCGGGCGACACTGCGTCGGCTCGTCACCGAGATCGGGCCCGCGGCCTCGCCGGTACCCGTCGAGTGCAGCGATCCGACGTCGATCGACGTACCTCCGTCGGGCGCGTCGGGCCTGCGCTACACGGACGCGGTGAAGGCGCTCGCCGCGGCGCTGCCCGACGGCGCCGACGTGTTCGCGGATGCCGGCAACACGGGTGCCGCTGTGGTGCATCATCTACCGGTTCGGCGCGGCGGCCGGTTCGTCGTGGCGCTGGGAATGGGTGGGATGGGATACACGTTCGGCGCGGCGATCGGTTCCGCGTTCTCCCGCGGCCGCCGCACCTTCGTGGTCGCCGGTGACGGCGCGTTCTACGCGCACGGACTCGAGATCCACACCGCGGTCGAGTACGACGTACCCGTCACGTTCGTCGTGTTCAACAACAACGCCCACGCGATGTGCCTGACGCGCGAACAGGTGTACTACGAGGGCACGTACACATACAGCCGGTTCCGTCCCGCCCGCATCGCGGCGGGTGTCGGCGCACTGTTTCCCGGACTGCCTTCCCACACGGTCGACACGCACGCCGCCCTGGCCCACGCCCTGCGGGCCACGGTCGAGTCGGTGGGCCCCGCTGTCATCGAAGTCGTCTGCGACGCCGACGAATTACCGCCGTTCCTCCCGTTCCTGCCCGCACGAGGCACCGCCGAGAGAACCGAAAACCGAGAAGGAGCACGCCGATGACCACCCACGAGATCGCAGCCCTGCCCGACCTTCCCGCCGACCTGCCCGGCCTCGTCCGTATCGAGACCTCCGACCGTCAGGCCACGACACCGATCATCATGGACATGCTCAGGTCGGTGTACCCCCACGACCAGGTGTTCGGAAAATACTGCACCGTCAACGAATACATCGACTGCCCACCCGACGAGGTGTTCCGCTACCTCTCGGACACCCGGAGCCTGGAGGAGTGGACGTACAGCCTGCGGGGATTCACCCCCACCGACGAGCCCGGACTGTGGCTCGCGCACGACCGCCTCGGCGACACGACCGAAATCTACACGCGCACCGTGGCTCACGCCGACGCGAGGACGGTCGACTATCACTGTGCCTGGGACCAGGGAAAGCACCTGTGGATGGTGTACGTGATGCGGGTGATGGACGCACGGACGGTGCTGGACGTCGAGGGATCGGTGGTGCTGTGGACGAACTGCCGCCACCCGTTCTACGACGAGAATCCGTACCCCGAGACCGCGCCGGCGGACCGGGTGCCGTGGGTGGGTGACTTCTGGGACATGTTCGCCGCCGGACACCGACTCGAGATGAGCAACCTCAAGGCCATCTGCGAGTACCGGTGGGCGAACGATCTGCCCGTGACCCCGAACTGGATGAGTGAGTGAGACATGGACACCGTCAGCCTGATCGACATCGCCGGCTACCTGCCCGAGAACAGGGTGGGAGCAGACTATTTCGCCCAATTCGCCACCTCCGACCGGTTGGCCGAGAACATCATGTTCCGGGCGCCGAAATTCCGCCACCACATCGCGAGCGACGAAAACGCCGTCGACATGGCGGAACGCGCGGTCGCCCCGCTGATCGAGCGGAACGGTTCCGAGCTGATCGCCAACGTGGACGTTCTCATCACGCACACCCAACTGCCGGACGTCCCGATCCTGGGCACCGGCGGCGACCTGGCGCGCCGGATGGGCATCACCCCGGACTGGGTGGTGGACCTGCACAACGGCGGCTGTGCGTCGTTCGTGTACATGATCAAAGTGGCGCGTCAGATCATGCAGACCAGCGATGCGTCGACCGCCCTGATCGTGTCGGTGCAGAACAGCGCGGGCCAGATCTTCACGCAATCGGACGTGCGCACGCTGGCGCAGTCGGCGGTGCCGGGAGACGGGGCCGGCGCGTGCCTGCTCGTGAAGTCGGACGCGGCGCCCGTCCTCGGGCTGGAGTGCCGGACCTACCCCGAGTTCGCCGGGGACATGACCGCCGCGGTGGATCCGCCCCGCAAGTACTGGGAGACCGGAACCGGGCAACTGCACATCGGATTCACCGAATCGAAGATCGCGAAGGTCTTCGCCCGCGGGAACCGGCTCGTACCCGAGGTGGCGATGGCGGTGTGCAAGCAGATCGGTATCTCCCCGGGCGAGATCGACACCCTGGTGACCAACCAGCCCAACCGGTTGTTCCTCCGCAACTGGCGTGACGCACTCGAACTCCCGGTGGAACGACACCCCGACACCTTCGACGAATGCGGGAATCTGTTCGGCGCCGCGATACCCGTCACACTCGACATCGAGAACCGGGCCGGCCGGGTCCCCAACGGATCGCTGGTGATGATGTCCGCCTTCGCACACGCGGGCGACTTCGCCGGGGCCGGGGCGATCCGATGGGGCGCAGCCCCGGTGGGGGTGTGAGATGATCGCCCCGACCATCCCCGGACCGGCGGTGCGATTCGATCTCGCGCTGAGCGAAAATCCCTTCGCCCCGCTGCCGTCCGTGCTGTCCGCGCTCGACGACGTGATGCGCCGGGCGCACCGGTACCCGGAGTTCCTGCCCGACCGGCTGATCGAGGTCATCGCGAATCACGAAGCGCTCGAACAGGATCAGGTGGTGGTCGGGGCAGGCGCCACCGGCGTCGCCCTGCAGATCATGCATTCCGTCGCCGGGCCGGGGGAGCGGATCGTGTACACCGTTCCGACGTTCGACGGGTACCCGATCATGGCCGGAATCGCGTCGCTCGACGCGGTGCCGGTGCCGATTCTCCCGGGCGGGGAGCAGGATCTGGCGGCGATGGCGGCCGCGATCGACGGCCGCACCCGACTTGTCGTCGTGTGCCGTCCGCACAACCCCACCGGAACGCTCGTCGGCGCCGCCGAGTTGCAGGCCTTCCTCCGCCGAGTTCCGGAGCGGGTGATCGTGATCCTCGACGAGGCCTACGTGGAATTCGTCGACCGCGGGCTGGTCCTGGACGCACACCGCATCATCGCCGAACACCCGAATGTCGTGTTCCTGCGGACGTTCTCCAAGGCGTACGGGCTGGCGGGCCTGCGCATCGGATTCGGCTTCGCGAGTGCGCGACTGGCGCACCGGATTCGAAGGCTGCAACTCCCGTTCGGGATGGGCAGCGCCGCCGTGGCCGCCGTTGCCGCGTCCTATGCTGCGGAACACGAACTTCGCACCCGCGTGGCCGCCATCGTGTCCGAACGAGAGGAACTATGGCGCACCGTGAGGGCAGCGGGGATTCCGGCCCCGCGCAGTCACGCGAACTTCCTGTACCTCCCCGGTACGGGTGTCGGCGACGCACTGGCTCGCGCCGGGATTCACGCGCGCACCTATCCCAGCGGTGACGCACGGATCGCGGTCGGGAACCCGGACGCCGGACGTGCGGTGGTCGACGCGCTCAGGCCGACAGCGCGCGGTGCCGGTGCAGCTCCGCCCGGGTGTGGGAGTAGCGGTCGAGCATGACGTCGAGCAGCCGGGGGTGCGGTCCGATTGTGGCTGCGTAGGTGATGCCCTGCCCGCAGGATTCTGCGGCGCGGCTCAACCGGTCGGTGAGCAGTCCGGGCGCGAGGAACCACGGTGCGATCACGATGCGCTCGGCGCCCCCATGGCGAAGGGCCGAGATCGCCTGCTGGACCGTCGGTTCGGCCGCGGTGGCGAAACAGGTGACGCCACCCGACCAGCGGGTGCCCGCGACGACGGACTCGGCCAGTGCGCGGGTTCGGTCGTTCGCGGCCGGGTCGGACGAGCCGACTGCGGCGAGAACCACCCCGAGACCGGATTCGCCGGTGGAACCACCGGCCTCACCGATCCGCTCGCGGACGGCGTCGACCAGGCGCGCGTCGTGCCCGAGGACGTCGGCCTGCCGGACGTGGAGTTGGGGATGACGGAGCCGCGCGGCGTCGAGGAGAGCCGGAAGGTCGACGCGGGCGTGGAACGCACTGCCCAGCAGCATCGGCACGACCACCGCGGCGGCGTGACCTTCGGCGGCGACCGCGTCGATCACCTGGTCGACGGACGGCGCGTTGAGATCGAGAAAGCACAGCCGGACGTCGAGATCCGGTCGCCGGGCGCGGAGCGCCGACACGGCAGCCGCCACCACCCGCGCACTGCGGGGGTCGCGACTGCCGTGGGCTACAGCGATCAGCGGGGTCATCGCACTAGACGCGCTCGCCGAGCTCCACCGCTGCGATGGCATCTCCGACGAGCCCGGCCGCGAGCGTGTTGCCGCCGGCCGGATCGATCAGCAGGAAGCTGCCGGTGTGGCGGTTCACGGTGTAGTCGTCCGCGACGATCGGCTCGGCGACACGCACCGAGATCTTGCCGATCTCGTTGAGTTCCAACGACTCCGGGGTGGGCTCCGACGTGAGGTCCTGCTCGTTGAACCGCTCGACGAGCGTTCCGACGATGGCCTGCGTGGTGCGGGTGCCGTGCTTGAGGAGCAGGCGGGCACCGGGACGCAGCGGCTTCTCGGCCAGCCAGCAGACCGTGGCGTCGAACTCACCGAGCGGCTCGGGCGCGTCCGCGGGCGAGGCGATGACGTCGCCGCGGGAGACGTCGACGTCGTCGGCCAGCACGAGGGTGACGCTCCGGCCGGCGTGGGCGCTGTCGAGTTCGCCGTCCGCGGTGTCGATCCGGGTGACCGTGGTGCGGACACCGGACGGCAGGATCACGACCTCGTCGCCCGGGGTCACCTCACCGGCGGCGACCTGTCCCGCGTACCCGCGGTAGTCCGGGAACTCCGCCGTCCGGGG
>SEEV01000533.1 GCA_004211695.1 Rhodococcus sp. (in: high G+C Gram-positive bacteria) | reverse complement strand
AGCGGACAACCATTCATCGTGATGCCGTACCACCGGCAGGGCTCCCTGGACGAACGTATCCGACGGCACGGCCCGTTAGGTGTGGACGACGTACTGCAGTTAGGGGTGAAACTGGCAGGTGCGTTAGAGGTTGCCCACGGCGAGGGCATCGTCCACCGCGACATCAAGCCGGCGAACATTCTCCTCACCGACTATGGCGAGCCGGCGCTCACGGACTTCGGGATCGCGCATATATCCGGCGGGTTTGAGACCGCTACCGGCATCGTCACCGGTTCACCCGCGTTCACTGCGCCCGAGGTCCTCGGCGGCGGCGCCCCAAGCCCCGCCTCGGACATATACGGACTCGGAGCCACCCTGTTCTGCGCAGTCACCGGCCACGCCGCATTCGAGCGCCGCAGCGGCGAACAGTTGGTCGCCCAATTCATCCGCATCACAAAGGAACCGGCACCGGATCTTCGGGATCACGGCCTCGCCGACGATGTCGCTACCGTGATCGAGCAGGCAATGGCCCGTCGCCCCGAGGACCGGCAACCCTCAGCCCTAGCGTTGGGCGAGAACCTGCGCGAGATCCGACGTCGCCGCGGGATATCTGCAGACGACATGGCGCTCCACGTGCGACCCGCCCCGGATACAGAACCAGCACCGCAGGAGAGGATTCACCTGAACCCTTCCCGCCACGAGAGGGGGAATCTCCCCCTGGAGTTGTCCAGCTTCGTCGGTCGCAGGCACGAACTCGCCGAAGCGAAGAATCTACTGACGTCGTCGCGCCTGCTGACATTGGCCGGAATCGGCGGAGTCGGGAAAACACGCCTCGCACTTCGAATTGCATCGAGCATCCGCCGCGAGTTCGCCGACGGCACATGGTTCGTCGAGCTCGACGAGGTCGATACCCCGGCCCGCTTGATCGACGTGGTGGCCGCAACCCTCGGTGTGCGGGACCAAACTGACCGGTCGCTACGCGAGATTCTGCTGGACTTCCTGTCTTCGCGAGAACTGTTGCTGATCTTGGACAACTGCGAGCAAGTGATCGACGCGGTTGCCGACCTCGCGACGGTTCTGCTTCAGCAGAACCCGAATCTGCGCATCCTCGCGACAAGCCGCGAACCTCTTGCAATTGCCGGCGAGGCAGCACTGCGCGTTCCCCCACTCACCGTCCCCGACCCCGACCGCGAGCCCTCCCTGCAGGGTCTGCCCCGCTACGACGCGGTGTCGCTGTTCACCGAACGCGCCACCACCGCGGTCTCGACCTTCGCGTTGACCGATGCCAACAAGTCCGCTGTAGCGCGGATTTGTCACCGGCTGGACGGGTTGCCCCTGCCGATCGAACTGGCGGCAGCGCGGTTGCGTGCGATGTCGCCCGAACAGATTCTGCAACGGCTTTCCGACCGCTATGCGTTGTTGACTCGCGGGAGCCGAGGCGCGCCGTCGCGCCAGCAGACGCTTCGGTTGTGCGTCGACTGGAGCTACGACCTGTGCACCCCGCGCGAACAATCCACGTGGCAACGGCTGTCGGTATTCACCGGCAGCTTCGAACTCGATGCCGCAGAACACGTGTGCGGGGACAATACCGGGGACCTGCTGGACTCGGTGGCATCCCTCGTCGACAAGTCGATCCTCATCCGCGAAGAGCACGGCACCGCGGTCCGCTTCAGGCTGCTCGAGACCCTCCGCGCCTACGGACGAGAAAAGGCCCAGGAAATCGACGACTACCACGACTTGCGCCGGCGGCACCGGGATTGGTACCGCCAGCTGGCTCGCACCGCCGAGGACGAGTTCATCGGTCCCAGGCAGCTCGAGTGGATGGAGCGACTCAGCAGTGAGCAGCCCAATCTGCGGGACGCGATGGATTTCTGCCTCGCCGAAAGCGATGCCGACGCCGGTTTGCAGATGGCCACACCCTTGTTGCAGCTCTGGGGGTCGCGAGGCCAGCTCAGCGAGGCGAGGCGCTGGCTTGACCAATTCCTGTCACTTCAGAAAGAACGCCCGACCATCACCTACATCCGGGCGCTGTACGCCGACTGCCTGATGTCCGAACAGCAGCAGGACCACCAGCGAGGTTCTGCCCTTGTCGAGCGGGCGCGGATCCTCGCCGATCAGATGACCGACCCGATAGCGCACGCGATCGTCGACCACGCGGACGGCATCGTCGGATTGTTCACCGGCGATCTCACACGCGCGGCGTCACGTCTGGAGCGGGCACAGCCTGTGTTGCGACATGCCGAGAACGAACTCGCACTGCGGATCGAGTCCCTGACGCTGCTGGGATTGACGTATCAACTGGCCGACACCCAACCCCACCGGGCAGTCGAATGCTACGAGGAAGTTCTCGCGATCACGGAAGCTCAAGGTGAATCCGTCTATCGGGCCTACGCACTGTGGGCCATGGCCGTCGCACAATGGCGACTGGGTGATCAGCGCCGCGCAACCGACCTACTCGAAGAAGGAGTGCGGCTCGCTCGACTCGTCGACGACCCGGTCAGTTGCGCGAACTGCGTCGAAGTACTCGCCTGGATCGCCGGAACCAGTGACCCTGAACGCGCCAGCACACTGATGGGGGCCGCGGAGACGCTCGGCCGCGCTGCCGGGAGCCCGTCCGTAATCGTTCCCGACCTGTTCGTTTATCACGAAGAATGCGAGCGGTCCGCCCGCCGGATGCTCACCGAACGCGCCTTCGAGCAACCCTGGCAACACGGCAGGGCAATGGATCTCACGTCCGCTGTCTCCTACGCACTCCGCGAGCAGACCCCGAAGACGAGTCCTCCAGATTCCACCACCCTGACGAAACGCGAAAAACAGGTCGCCGAACTGATCGCCGAGGGTCTGACCAACAAGGCGATCGCCGCCCGCCTCGTCATCTCGCAGCGCACCGCTCAGGGACATGTCGAACACATCCTCACCAAACTCGGATTCACCTCAAGAGCACAGGTCGCTGCCTGGGTTGTCGAAGAGAGACAATCATCCTAATTTACGCTCAGCGTGACGGGGAGGCACGGGTCAGCCGGACATCGGACCCGCCTCCATCGAGCCATGGAAGGTTTCGTGGGTACTTGTGCTGCCGTGTAGTCCACTCCTGAACGCCATCACCAAAAGCCGACTGCACACGGTCGCACGTGCCAGCTAGCGGTGCAGTCGCCGTTTGATATTGAAAGCGTGTTCCTAAAACGGTCGTTTATGAACCCTCGATCGGAACAGCGCACCTCCTGACGGAATCGACAGTGGTCGTGCGACGTTCGGGCCTTCAGCGCACTATGGGATCAAAGCGGCCGAATACGATCGTCTCCGACCCATGTGGGGTTTAGGGCGGCAACCACTGCTTCCTGAAATGACACGAAGGACAATACTCATGGTGAGTAGTCTTCGCGCACCGCTTATGTGCTGCTGACCACCTATCTCGACTTTCTTTGGATGACGGCGGGGGTGTCGCGCGCGCCGATTCGTCGTGCGGCGTCGAGGGCGACCTGGAGTCGGTCGAGGATGGCGTGGTCGGGCAGTGGGGTGGTGCCGTCCACCCATCCGTGGGCGGTGGCGGTGTCGGGCGCTTCGGCCAGGTATGCAACGAGTTTCGCGCCCAGGAGTGACCGCAATTCGGTGATGAGGGTGCGCGCTGCCGTGTCGGGTCCGGTGCCTGTGTCGACCATTTCGCCTCTCCTCGGTCAGCCCCCGTGTGCTGTTCACGCTACTGCTGGAACGGCATCCGCAGGTCCGGGTAATCGGCGTCGGACAGGGTGATCGTGCGCCCGCACCCGCACGGTGTTCCCGATGTGCAGGAGGTGGTCGGGACGCTGTGCGGTGCGCGCATCGAGACGGGATTGTTCGGGCAGCGAACCCGGGCCGGAGGAACGGCGGGCCCGCGGTAACGCCGGGATCCGTCGGGTTGGCGGGCGCCGTGTGGGACGAAGGCGTAGGCCTGGCGGGCCTGGTGCCGGCGGTCGAGCCGCCCGCGCACGCCGGCGTCCATCTTGGTGTCGATCGGCTCGATGTCGTGCAGCCCCGCAGGAAGACTCGTCGGGTAGAGGGTGCCGTCGATCCAGAGGGTGTCGCTACCGTCGGGTCCGGGGTGTATGCCGCGCTGTTTGGGGTGCAGGTCGTAGATGGTGGTGTAGCCGAGCTGCCAGACCGGCAACGCGAACGTGTCGTTGGTGACGTAGTTGTAGGCGCGGTCGGCGATGAGCTGCCGCGGCTTGCCGATGGTGTCACCGAGCGCGTGAACGGCGGGCAGGCCACCGATGCCCTTGTGCGACCCGGCCGGTGAGAGGTTCATCGCCCGGGCCACGTGTACCACCGGGCCACGGCCGGGCACGGATGGCACATCGGTGATCACGTGCAGGCCATAACCGCAGAAGAAGATCGTTTCCTCGAACTCACTGCTGCGCCAGCCCATCCGCGCGTCCATGTCGGCCGTGTAGATGTAGCGGCCATCCGGCCCGGTCGGCGCGTCCGGGAGGTGGTGCCCGCTCCTGCGGGCATGCGGATGGTTCGGATCCGGCGGCGCGAGCGGATGATCCGGCGGCGGCGGCGAGTCGGGGTCGGCGTCGACGAGCGGTTTGCGGTGGCGCACCCGCCCCCACCTCGAGAGGTCGGTCGAATCCAGAGCCACGGCCCCGGTCGACGGGTGACCCCACAGGGAGGCATCGAGCAGGGCCTGCACGAAGCGATGCTCGTCCCACTCGGGATACCGAGATGATCGGCACGCGTTCATCAGTCACCGTAACGCATCGTTGATGGCCTTGTAACTGATGGGCACACCGTCCGGCAGCTCAAGTGCCGCGCGTTGCCGATCGGTCCATCCCCGCACCACCGTCGCGACTTTTGTCTGGTGCATCGGTAGGCCGAGCATCGGTGTGAGCAGGTAGGCGGCGAGGAATGCATCGGCGGTGAAATTGCGTTGAACGCCGCGATGGTGGTCGAACACCTCGTGGACGAACTCGCGTGCCTCGCAATGTTCGATCACCGCGACCACCCCGGCTGGTGGTGAGCTGTTGGAGGGAGGTGTCCGTCTCGTCGGAGTCGGTGACTTTCGGTGCGTCGTGGTCGGTGGCCGTGTCTGTTGGTTTCTCGTGTTCTGGGTGTTCGGATCCGCCGGGCTATTGCTGCGCCTATGGGTGCTCGCCCCGGCTGGTGTGCGATGTCAGTTCTGTGGGTGTCCAGGCGGGCCAGGTGGCTTCGCCGACGAGGTGTCCGTCGGTGAACTGGGCGACGATGCGCGGGCCGGTGCCCGAGCTGTTGTCGTACACGCTCGCGTGATCGCAACGTGGGAACGCCTGAGCGACGAGGCCCCATATTCTTTGGTATCGCTGGCGGATCTTGTCTTCGGGCACGTCGTGTCCGCCGGCTTGCACCCGGCAGCGCACACGCTGGACCGCTAGTTCCTCGGGAATCATTAGCACATGCAAGACGACGGTGTAGTCGTGTGTGCGCGCTTGGTCGATCAGCTCCAGTTTCGACGCTTGGGAGAGCGCCGTCGCGGCGATGAACGATTTCCCCAGGGTCAGCAGGTGTGCTCGGGTCTTCGCGGCGATCTCCGCCGCCTCATAGGAGTGGATGGCCGGATCTGCCGGCCATCGTTGTGTGGCGATTTCGTCGGCATTGACGAGCGGGCTGGCTGGCAGCAGGGGGGCGAGGGTGAAGGCCACGAAGGTGGACTTGCCGGCGCCGTTGCAGCCGGCCACCAGGTCGAGTCGTTTCACTCGGGCAGGATTGTGCGCGTGCCGTCGGGACGGTACTCGATGATCTGACCGTCCTCGGACAGCGCGACGGTGGTGATTCCCTGGGCGGCGAGCGTAGAGCCGTAGTCGGTGGTGGCCAGTTGTTCCTCGATCGCCGCGTTGATCTCGGCGTTGAACACTGTGCCTTCTTCGGGTCCGAGTTCGCCGAGCGGCAACCGGCCGGCGAGGGCGTCTTCTACTCGGCGGCGGGCCGCGGTCTGTCGGCTCGAGACCGCACGTCCCACCCGGGCCCAGTGTTCGAGTTGTTGGCGTCCGGTGCGGTGTTGCCGTTCTCCCTCGGCCATGGCGCTGGCCACCAGGTCGGCTGCCAGGCGGGTGACCTTGTCGCCAGTGCTGTGCATCGCTTCACTCTCAGGTGGTGTAGCTACTTGCTACAAGTGTAGCTGATAGCTACAGGCGCTGTCGGGTTCCTGTTGTCGGGGTCCGCCCGAATCCCGCCGACGATCGTCGGTCCTCCCTTCGAGACCACGCCGCCGGGTGTGAAGGTCCCCTAGACGACAAAAAGCCGCCCCCAACTGGCCATTGAGGTCAGTCCGGAGGCGGTTTAACGTGGAGGGTGCGGCCGTATCCCGTCGGGTCGAGACTTGGCATTCCGGGATACGACCCGCCGGGTTTGCTGACTCTTGCCTCCGCTGCGAGTCGCGTAGCTGAGCCGCTCTCGAACCATCCCTGAGCGCGGTGCTGCACGCATGGTTCGAGGGCGCAAGGGTAACTGGCCGAGATTCGCCAGGTCGCCTTACCGCGAAGTGGTCGCCCCGGGGTAGGTGGGACTCACGGCGGGGTTGGGTGATGCACCGTGCATCACGGTGGGCGGCGACCTGGCGGACGATTCTTCTGGTTCGGGCGTTGTTCTGACTGATCAGAGGGGTGGGTCGGTCCGCCTGATCGCCGGTTCCGGTGGAGTGAGACGGGGAGGCTTGCGATGGGACTGAGGGTGCGGGAAGTCGGGGTCTGGGATCGCCGTCATGCGTCTCGGTCCGGCGGTTCTCTCTAGGGAGTTCCTGCCGTCAGGATGCGGGACTTGATTTCCGGGGTGGTGGTGCAGACGGCACTGAAGGCGGCTTCCCGGACCAACCGCTCGGTGGGCTCACCGCGTGTGACCGATCGGCTCCCCGCGGCGGTGGC
>SEEV01000532.1 GCA_004211695.1 Rhodococcus sp. (in: high G+C Gram-positive bacteria) | reverse complement strand
ACGAGGTGGCCACCATGATCGTGACCCTGCTGTCCCCCCGCTCGTCCTACGTGACGGGCACCAGCCTCGACGTCTGCGGAGGCGTCGCGCGCTATGTCTGAGAGGAACACCATGTCTGTAGGAAATGACAAGCAGGTGAGCAATGGCGGCGACCTGCTCGTCCAGGTGCTGCGCGAGGCCGGTGTCGACACCGTGTTCGGCATCGTGAGTGTCCACAACCAGCCCCTGGTGCAGGCGGTGAGCAAGCACCTGCGGTTCGTGCCGGTCCGGCACGAGGCCACTGCGGTCAGTGCGGCGGACGGCTATGCCCGGGCCACCGGCGGACTCGGTTGCGCACTCACGAGCACCGGCACCGGCGCCGGCAACGCGGCCGGTTCGTTGATCGAATCCCTCAGTGCCGGAACGTCGGTGCTGCACGTGACCGGCAACGTCGAGAGCCGTTACCTCGGCTCGGGTCGCGGGTTCATCCACGAGACCAAGGATCAGCTGGGAATGCTGACGGCGACGTCGAAACAGGCCGCCACCATCCTCGACACCGACAGCGCCGGAAAGGTGTTGCGAGAAGGCGTCGCTGCCGCCCTCGCCGCGCCCGGTGGGCCGGCGAGCATCGAATGGCCGATCGACCTGCAGTACGCGGAGCACGTCATCGACGTGGTCGAGCCGGTCGTCGAACCGTCGCGGACGGCGGACTCCGACGAACTCGCGGTCGCCTTCGCCCTGCTGCGGTCGGCGGAACGCCCCGTGATCTGGGCCGGCGGCGGCGTCGCCCGCGCCGGCACTGAGCTGACCGCGCTGCTGGAGCGGTGGGGAGTTCCGTTGCTCACCAGCAACTCCGGGCGCGGCGCCGTGCCCGAGGACCACGAACTGTGCATCGGCAACTACGGCAACACCCCTGCCGGTCGTGCACTCCTCCAGGACGCCGATCTGCTGCTGTCGCTGGGAACGCACTTCCGGTCCAACGAGACCGGCGACTACTCGATGCCCGTCCCGGACGTGCACGTGCAGGTCGACCTCGACACCGCCGCCCTCGGCCGTGTCTACCCGGCGCAGGCCGGCGTGACGGCCGACATCGCGTCGTTCCTCCGGCAACTGTCCGAACTGGCGCCGGTCGACGCGTCATGGACCGAACGCGCCCGCGCCACCAGGGAACTGGTGCGCAGCAAGCAGCGCGCCGGACTCGGCGACCACGCCGTGCTGTGCGACGCCGTCCGCGCCGCGTTCCCGAACGACTCGGTGATCGCCCGCGACGTCACCATCGCGTCGAGTTCCTGGGGCAACCGGCTGCTGCCGATGTTCGACCCCAGGTCGAACGTCTTCCCCCGCGGCGGCGGCATCGGGCAGGGCCTGGGCATGGCGATCGGTTCCGCGCTGGCCGACGAAACCCGCCCCACACTGGCTCTCGTCGGCGACGGCGGCCTGGCCGTGCACTTCGGCGAGATCCTCACCATGGCGCAGGAAAAGCCGTGGTTGGTACTGCTCGTCTTCAACGACGGCGGTTACGGCGTGCTGCGGAACATGCAGAAGGGCGGCGGCGAAGACACCTACGCCGTCGACCTCGTCACCCCGGATTTCCCGTTGCTCGCCCAGTCGATCGGAGTTCCGTACCTGCGGATCGGTGGCGCCGCCGAGGCCCACGAGGTGCTCGCCGACGCCGTGTCCCGCCAGGCCCCGGTGATCGTCGAGGTCGATCTCGCAGCCTACGGCGAGATGCCGGCGCCGTTCACCCCGCCCGTGACCGTTCCCGGAAAGGATCCCCGATGACCACCATCGCCGTCTGCGGAGGCGGAATCGGCGGACTCGCCACCGCTCTCGCGTTGCGGAAGTTCGGCCTCGACGTCCGCGTCTACGAGCAGACGAGGCAGTTCGCGCGCGTCGGCGCCGACATCAATCTCACCCCGAACGCGGTCCGGGCACTCGACGGCCTCGGTGTCGGGCCGGCCATCCGCGAATCCGCCGCCCGGCCTCAGTTCCGGATCAGCCGCACGTGGGACACGGGTGTCGAGACGTCGCGACTTCCGATGGGTGACACCGCGGAACAGCAGTACGGCGCACCGCAGTTGACGATGCACCGCGGCGACCTCATGACCGCCCTCGAGGACCGGCTGCCCGCGGGCGTCGTCGAAATGGGTCGCCGGGTGAGCGGCATCGTCGACGGCAGGATCGAATTCACCGACGGCAGTACGGCGTCCGCGGACGTGATCGTCGGTGCCGACGGCATCCACTCCGCGGTCCGGACCGCGCTGCTCGGACGGGACCAGCCCACGTTCACCGGCGTTGTCGCGTTCCGTGCCGTCGTCCCCACCGAACGCGTCGGCGAACTGCCGAACCTCGACTGCTTCACCAAGTGGTGGGGGCCGGACCCGTCGACCCAGATCGTCACGTTCCCGCTCAACCAGGGCACGGACATCTTCGTCTTCGCGACCTGCGCACAAGACGCGTGGACCGAGGAGTCGTGGACCACACCCGGTTCCGTCACCGAACTCCGCGAGCTGTACCGCGACTTCCACCCCGACGCCCGCGCCCTCCTCGACGCCTGCGACGACGTCCTGAAGTCCGCTCTCTACGTGCGCGACCCACTCGACTCGTGGACCGACGGCCGGTGCGTGCTCCTCGGCGACGCCGCGCACCCGATGATGCCGTTCATGGCCCAGGGGGCCGGCATGGCCATCGAAGATGCCATCGTCCTGGCCCGCTGCCTGAGCCTGTTCGACGAACCCGCAGTCGCGCTGCAGACCTACCAGCACACCCGCTTGCAGCGCACCTCACGCATCCAGCGCGGCTCCCGATCCAACGAATGGCTCAAAGTCGCCGGCAACGGTGACTGGGTCTACGAATACGACGCCTGGCACGTGGCGTTGGAATTGGCCACGGTTCGAACGGACGCATAGATGGAACCCCTTCGCCGGCATGCGCTGTCGAGGCGCCGCGCGCTCGCCCTGCTGGGCTCTGCTGCCACTGCCGTCGCTGCGACGAGTTGCGCGCACCATGCCTCGGAGTCGCAACCGAGCGGCGCGACGCCACCGGATGCGTACGAGTTGACCGGTGACGTCGACGGATACGCAACCAAGCTGATTCTGCTCGGAACGGCGGCCGGACCCATCGCCGTGCCGGGGCGGAGCGGCACGGCAAGTGTGCTCGTCGTCGGCGACCGACCGTATCTGATCGACGCGGGACCGTGGTCGAGCCGAAAGCTGATCCAGGCCGGTATCTCCGCGGACTCGCTCGGGGGCGTCTTCGTCACGCACATGCACAGCGATCACATCGCCGACTTGTTCAATGTCTTCTGGTTGCCGGGCGGGACACCGTCCTACACGTTCCGCAACGTGGTGCCCGTATACGGCCCCGGCTCGGCGGGCAGATTGGCGACGCCGCGCGGTGGCAAGAGCATTCCGATCCAGAGTCCGGCCTCGCCGACTCCAGGCCTCACCGACCTGTTCACGGGTGTGCCGTGTCACCGCAACGCTGGTTCCGCACGGTCCGGTCTATCCGTCGCTGGCGTACCGTTTCGACACGGAGGACGGTGCCGTCACGTTCTCCGGAGACACCGCGAAATCGCCGAATGTCGTCCGGCTCGCGCAAGGATCCGACATCCTCGTCCACGAGGTGATCGACGTCGACTTCTATGCCGAGACTTCAGGTCCCGCGTTGGTCGAGCACATGATTCACGCGCACACCACCGCGCACGACGTCGGACGCGTCGCCACGGACGCGGGTGTCCGCCAGGTGGTTCTCTCCCACATCGGACCGGGTGACCCCAGGCAGGTCACCGACGACCAGTGGAAACGCGGCGTGACGTCCACCTTCTCCGGCGCTGTCACAGTCGGCCACGACCTCGTCCAGCTCGGTGTCGGGCAACGCCGCTGACTCCAGCAGGATCTTGCGCTCGGCCGCTGTCCCGAGAAGGCTTGTGACCACGACACCGTGACGTGATCGGAGCCAGGGATGGACACCACGATTACCGAGATCGCTCCCGACATCTACCGGCTGTCCACGTATCTGGACGAGCCCAACCTGATCATGAATCAGTTCCTCGTCGACGGTGAGGAAGCGCTGCTGTTCCACACCGGTCAGCGTGCGCTGTTCCCGACGGTGTCCGAGGCGGTCGGGCGGCTGATTCCCCTCGACAGGCTGCGGTGGATCACGTTCGGGCACGTCGAGGCCGACGAGTGCGGGGCGATGAACTCGTGGTTGGCGGCGGCGCCGAACGCCGAGGTCGCGCACGGGGCGATGGGGTGCTTCGTGCAGGTCAACGACCTGGCCGATCGCGCACCGCGCCCGTTGCAGCACGGCGACGTGATGGAGACGGGCACCCGGCGGGTCCGGCACCTCGACACCCCGCACGTTCCCCACGGGTGGGACGCCGGGCTGATGTTCGAGGAGACGACGCAGACACTGTTCACCGGCGACCTGTTCACCGCGTTCGGTCATCACCCGCCGAGCACGGAGGAAGAGATGGTCGGGCCGGCGATCGCGGCGGAGGACATGGGGAGCGCGACGTGCCTGACGCCGGCGCTCGGACCCACGATCCGCGACCTCGCCGACCTGGAGCCCCTGGTGCTGGCGCCGATGCACGCGCCGGTGTTCGCCGGTGACTGCGTGCAGAGTCTCCACGACCTCGCGACGGCGTACGAGGAACTGTTCGCGGCCGCGACCGCGCAGTACCGCGAGAAGGAGTAGCTCAGCTTTTTTGAAGAGATTTCCACTCGACTGTGGCGCACGATACATCTTAGTGCTAAATTATTGAGCACTAAGGAACTACGCCTTCGGTCGAGCCTGGGAGTGAGCGATGACAACAGACGCAGACACCGTCCCCATGATGGTGCGTCAAATGCGGGTCGAGTCCTCGGGCGTCGTCTCGCTCCGCCTCGAACGAGAGGACGGCGGTGCCGTCGACCGGTGGACGCCCGGGGCCCACCTGGACCTGCACCTGAACCGCGGGACCGTCCGCCAGTACTCCCTCTGCGGGGACCCCGACGACAAGACCGGGTACCGCGTCGCGATCCTCCACGACGTGACCGGGCGCGGCGGCTCCCGTCACGTTCACGAGACGTTGCGGCCCGGCGACAGCCTGTCGGTGAGTGCGCCCCGCAACAACTTCGAACTGCTGCCGTCGCCGCGGTACGTCTTCATCGCCGGTGGCATCGGCATCACGCCGATCCTCGCGATGATCGGTGAGGCCGAGCGCATGGGCGCCGACTGGGAACTGCACTACGGCGGACGTGCCCGCGCGTCGATGGCCTTCCTCGACGAACTGTCCGCGTACGGCGACCGCGTCCACGTCGTCACCGAGGAGTCCGACGGCATCCTCGACCTCCCTGCCGTCCTCGGCACCGCCCGCGACGAGACCCTGGTCTACGCGTGCGGCCCCGAGGGTCTGCTCGGTGCGGTCGAGGGGTTCGCCAGTTCCTGGCCGGACGGCGCGATCCGACTCGAGCGGTTCAAGGCGAAGGAGATTCCCGCCGACACCCTCGCCGGCGACCGTCCCGTCCGCGTCGTCTGCGAACGATCCGGCATCTCGGCCACCGTCGCCCCCGACCGGACCATCCTCGAAACCCTCGAGGAATCCGGCGTCGATGTCCCCAACTCGTGCCGTGAAGGCATCTGCGGCACGTGCGAAACCCGTGTCCTCGCCGGCACCCCCGACCACCGCGACTCACTGCTCTCCAGCTCCGAGCAGGAGTCCGGCACCACCATCATGATCTGCGTTTCCCGCGCCCGCTCCGACGAGCTCGTGCTGGACCTCTAGAAGGGAAGAACCATGAGCCTGTATCTGCAACCATGCCAGTCCGGCACGGCACCCACACCGTACGAGCGGAAGCTGGCCGGTGCGATCGAAGAGGTCTTCGGCACCGGTGTGCACCACCTCGAAGGGCTGGTGAAGGGTCTGAACGCCCTCGGCATCCACAGCCCGGGCGGCGACGCCTGGACCACCGACACTTTCACGGACGAGATCCGACGGATGGGGGCCTGACATGGTGAACCGACTGCACAAGGCGGCACTGACCGGCGACGAGATCTTCGCGACCGGGA
>SEEV01000123.1 GCA_004211695.1 Rhodococcus sp. (in: high G+C Gram-positive bacteria) | reverse complement strand
TGGCTAAGAGCATCGCTCGCTATCGGCGCGAGATCCTCAACGCAATCGAATACGACCTGTCCAATGCCCGCGTCGAGGCTAACAACACCCACCTGCGGTCGCTGACGAAGCGATCCTACGGATTTCACAGCCCCGAGGCCTTGATTGCGATGGCGACACTGACACGAGGAGGGGCGTGCCCAGCTTTGCCACAACGTTAATCGCCCATCAAAGGGTCAGGACGGCCACACCTGTTCGAGTCAATAGCGAGCGCAAACTCGCCCCTTCCAGCACGCGCCAAGCGACAATGGCGGCATGACAACTACCGGCGTCGTCCGTAGCTGGAGCATCCAGGAGATGCACGGCATCATCGATTCCGACGAGACCCCGGGTGGATGCTGGACGTTGTTCCACAGCGTGGCGGTCGAGGGCTTCCCTGTGCTTCGTGAGGGCCAGCAGGTGGAGTTCGAGTGGAACGAACTCGACAGCCCCATGCATGGGTGCAACTTCTACACGATTCGTGCGTGGCCCAAGGGCAGCGAACCATACGTCGCGCCGCCCTCGGACAGCCCATTCTCGTCTCACGTGTGGCTCACCTTTCCCGACGGCACGGCGAGGGAGCTCACAGAAGCGGACCTCCCTCCAGTGCCCCCACGCATCCCCGCCGACCGCACTACTGGGATCGTGCGCACCTGGAGCGACGAAGAGGGTTGGGGCGTGATCGATTCCGAGGCCACACCGGGTGGCGCGTGGGCGCATTTCAGTAACGTCGCCGGCTCGGGCTTTCGTTCGCTGACGCCAGGACATCAGGTGACATTCGAGCCCGAGACGATGGTGGGCGGAACGCAGGACGGCTACCACTACCGCGCACTGGACGTTCGGAAGGTGGAGTAGAGCGGCCTACCGCACTCGTCGCCGACGATGGTGCGGATTCAACAACGCCCTTGGAAGAATGCCTTGACGAACCCGACCGTCTGATACAGGTAGATGTACTCCCAGTGGGCGACGCTGAAGTCGCAGTCCCGCGGAACCGGCCGCATCACGATCTCGCCGTCGAAGCACTGCGAGAAGATGTACCGCGCACGCGGCAGGTGGTACCGCCAGCTGATCACCATGACGCTGGTCCACCCGTGCTGCGCGGCGAGGTCCCGCGTGAACAGGGCCTCGCCTCGCGTCGTACTTGGTTGCGAGGATCACTCGAGTTTTCCCGAAGACCGGCTACGGCCGTCCAAGACCGCGGGCCTGGCGTTTAACGGAACAGCTACGTGAGCTGTTCCGTACGTCGCACCGAAGCGAGTGTCAAACTACCCGCGTCTGTCGATCAGACATGCCCTCGGCCGCGGGTCGACCGCGTTCGTACTGCTCGCCCGCCGCGTCGACAAGCACTTCGGCGGGATCATCGCGAGGATCAATAGTGTGACGGGCGAGGTGGTTCAGGCGACTAGACCCGTCCTACGAGCACATCCGATCCCGGATCGCAGATCTACCGGTCCGGCTGACAGGCTCGGACTATATCGGGCGATTACAGCGCCGGGGGTTCGGTGCGAGGTCGCGGCACCGTCGATATTGCGAAAATCGTCCGGAGACCGTAGGTGTGCGGATATCCCATACGTGCCGTTGCAGCACTAGTCAAGCGTGATATCGGGGGTAACAGCGTCGATACAATCCGCCAGAACCCGCTGACCAGCGTCGGTAGGATGCACCCCATCCGCCTGGATTAGCCCCGGATCACTGAGCCAATTCAGGGACAGCGCATCGACGAATGGCAAGCCCACAGCTTCGGCGGCGGCACGTGTCTCCGCATTCGCACGGAGCACGCCCGCCGGCGGAGTGGTGTTGTCCCAGATTGGCCCGATGATCAGAACCTGCGCCTGTGGTGCCTTCTGTTTGAGGTCAGCGAACATGGCGGTTGCGGCCGAGCGGATCTTCTCCGGCTCACTCTTGTCGTTGCGACTGCCCACTACAAGGATCAGGTCGGGCATCGTTGTCTCCGCCACGTAGCCAGCCCTATAAGGGAACGCCTTATCCCCACCTGCAACGTATCCACTGCCGCCGATTGCCGCGTTGTGCACGCTCCATCCACGCTTCTGCGCGAGCACTTCGGGCCAGGTGACCCCGTTGTTACTTCCCGCCGTGTAGGACTCACCGATGACGGCCAGACGTGGAATGGAGTGAGCTGCCAGGTCGCTCAGCTCGACGCGAGGGTCAGCCACAACGTCGGGTGCCCGTTGCGTGGTGCCCCAGTACATGCCGGCGCCTGCAGTAAGGGCGACCACCATGAACAACCAGAAGACCACGGTGGTGCGAGCACTCCTGACTGCGGTTGGCGACCACCTCTTAGACATGGCCAGCATTCTCCTCTATCAACTTCAGGCCTGTGCGATTAGATCGCGTGAATGACTCGCAACGTGCTCGTATGCGCGACACCGACCACCGTCACAGCATCTGGTTCTCTCGGTACCTACGTACTGTGACGTCACGGTGATGATGTCCACTCTGAGAACCTTCACGTTCTAGGCGTTGAGGGGGAGTCCTCGCGGTGTTCGCTGCGTCGTGACTCCCGCCTGGACAAGTAGGAGAGGCTGCGCGTCCTGGCGGGCTCTTCGATAGTTCGGTACAAGAGATCAGCGGCCACGACCGCAACCGCGAAGTATGCGAGCACGACCCCCAGCCGAACGAAGAGCGCCGCGTCCGTGAACTCGTTCCAGCTGAGCAGCTTCCCTCCGATGTTGAGCACGATGAAGTGCACCATGTAGAGCGAGTACGAAATCCGTCCACCCCACTGCATAACCCGCGTGCCAAGGAACGTCTGAACAACGCCGGATGCTCCAGCACACCCCACCACAAACATCGCGAGCAGCGGCAACACGATGAAGGTCCAGGCGGTGCCATGTGGAACGAAGTACAGGATGACTGCAGCCGTCCCGAAGCCGACCGCGGCAATCCAGTCCCATCGGACGCTCCGCGTCTTCCTACATAACCTCCACCCTGTGTAGAGCAAGGTGCCAGCCGTGAATTCGAAGGCGATACGCAACCAGGGCATCCAGTCGGCAGTGGGCGAGTCGTTGACAATCAACAGGTACGTAATCACCGCTGTGGTGCCGGCGGTGAGCGTGACCGCGGCTACAGTGAATGCCGTCCGAGATGAGCGGAACCGAACGATCCAGATTGCCAGGAGAGGGAAGGCAAGGTACGCCGCAAATTCGCACGTGATTGACCAGGCCGGGCCGTTCCACGCCCCAACCGCTGAAAATCCCTGCAACATCAACAGATTTCCGAGAAACGAGACCGTGCTGTAGTTCTCCGCGGAGTTGAGCTTGACGGATGCAATGCTCGCGCCAACGACGAGGACGGTCACCATCAACAGGGTGATCAGGTGGACAGGATAAATCCTGGCAAATCTGGCCTGTACGTATCGTCGGTACGCCGTCGGAGTGAAGGCCGACAGTCTCTCACCGTACTGATAGGCGATGATAAATCCACTAAGGATGAAGAAGATCTCGACTCCGAGGAAACCTGGCTCGATCCACTGTCGCAGCCGTTCGGTTACCGGTACGAGCGCATAGAGCGGCTGTCGGAAGTGCTCGATCACCACCCACAGAGCCGCGATCGCACGAAGGCCCGTAAGAGTAGGGATCATCGACCCCTTGGCGCCGATCTTGGACGGCACTTCGTGCGTGTTTCCCATGAGCGGACATCATGCCGCACTTGCCGAACTGCATCGAGGCCACGTCACGATTCGACGAACAGCAGGTCGGGGCGAGTGAGTGCTCACCGACGCGGTCGCTGCTTCGCTGCACCTTCGTTGCCCGGGTAGCCTGCACGTCGCTGCTGTTATCTCCTAATCATCGCCGGGCCTGAAGACCGCACCGAGTGAAGCGCCGTCGCGATTGAGTGCTCCGTCACGATTCTTCTCATGACCCACGGTGGCCGTATGCTCTGCGTATGTCCCATGCGCGCGCTATCGATGGCGTGGTTTCATCCACGAGTTCGACCGCAACCAGAGCGGTTGACTCGGACGCCGCTGCGCGAATCGCGATGGCCCTCTTCTACCTTGGCCTCCTACTCTCGAGTATCACCACACTTCGCATTAGCAGCTTCACCCTCGGCGACATCTTCTTGATAGCGAGCCTGGCAGCGTCGATCGTAGCCCGCGTTTACAGACGCGACAGTTACCATTTCCGGACGTCGACCCTCCTCATTTTTACGCTTGTAAGTGTGGGAGGTTTGTTCGCAACGGCTAACGCGATAGATCCCTACGGCTCCGTTACCGTAATCGCCCGGCTTGTAATGGTGGTTCTCATACTTCCGTGGCAGGCCAAATTCCTAATCGATACAGATCACCGCTTCCGAACGGCGGCAATGTTCTTCGTGCTAGGCGGCGCGATTGCAGGATCTGGGACCCTAATTCAGGCCCGATTCGGCGCTGACGCTATTCCGGGGGCGGTAATCACAAACGTTGGCCGGTTCACCGGATTTGCGCAGCATGTGAGCGACCTCGGAGGAATCACATCAGTCACCTTGGTAACTGCGTTGGCGCTGTTCACAGCATCGACCGGGTTACGCTCACAGATCTTTCTACTGACTTGCAGCTCAATGTGCTTGATTGGGTTGGTGCTGAGCGGAAGTGTGAGCGGCTTGATTGCTGTTGCCATGGGTCTACTGACTCTGATACTACGACGAGCGCTCAGACTCCGGTATGTGGCCCTCATCCTCGCCGCAACGTACGCTGCCGCCTACATTGCAACTGAAATCCAAGCTAAGACATCTGGAGCATTGGACCCGCTGGATCGCATCCGACAGACGCTCGGAATCACCGAGAGTGGCCGCTACAGCACCAGCGAATCGCGGGTGGACACCTACGCGCAGGCATTGGATCATTTCCAGCACAACCCGCTCTTCGGCGCCGGCCTCGATCCGCTGTCGTCATTCGTGTATGGAACATCTCCGGCACACAACCTCTTGATCGCGGCGGCTTTCCAAGGCGGTGTTCTGCTCTTGCTCGGAGTGTTGGTCGCAGTCGCCAGACCTCTGAGCGGTGGCTGGATCCGCCGAAGTCGAAATCCAGCCACTACCCAGGCTCTAGCTGCGGTCGTAGCTAGCATCTCCTTTGCGATGACCGCGCCGAACATGTACAACCGATACTTCTGGATTCCGGTTGCGCTTTTGGTCGTGGCGCGCGAGTTGCACCGTCAATCCATGGTGGCCGAGGACAAGGATTTGGGACGTCACCGGCACCTGATGCGTGCGACCCATCTGTCGGGTGGGGTCAAGTAGTTGTCGCAATGCTCCTGGTAGGCGGGGGCGCGTACGCAGATGCTCGCACGAGGAGTCGATTTGGAGTCGACGCACACTAGCCCTCGCTTGCGACGGGCCACACCAGAAGTTCGGCTGGGCACTCGGATCCGTAGGGCAGTCAGTGGCCGACGACAGCTCAGCGAACGCCCCACTGGAACGAGCCAAAGTGCCTCACGTGCGGTCTGGGGGCGTACATGACGCCGCGCAGACCGATGATTTGCCAGCCATTGCAGCCGAAGGTCGTCACCGCGATACCAGTGTGGGTTTGCAGACCCCGGCACACACGATGAACGTCCGAGATTATTCGACCGCTGATCAACCTTTGAGCGTCCACCGCCGAACGATCGAGAGATCTAGCAAGCCTGGCTTGCGATATGCAAGTCCGAGAAGGATAAGTTGCAGCAGGCCGCTCACCACGAACGCGACCGCAGCGCCTACAACTCCAAGCAGCGTGGACATCGCTGCGATCCCCACCAAATAGATCAGAGTGGTTATTGTCTGCACGAATGCGACTTCTCGCTTACAACCCCACCCCTGCAACAGCGCGGAGATCTGAGCAGAAATAGAATTGAAAACTAATCCGCAGCAGAACACCTGTACCACCGTGGCGACGTCCCCATAGGCCGGACCTAGAATCACCGGCACCACAAATGGGGATACGACACCTACCGTCACATACATCGCGGTCGTCCCAGCCGTAAGGACCGACAAACTCTTTCCTAATTCACGAACATTTCCCCTCCCGACTCTTGCTGCAGCGGGCATTAGAACCGCTGCAAATGCCTGAGGAACCAAGCTCAGCGGAGTGGTCAGCCGACTAGCTACGCCGAATGCGCCGATCGCCGCAGCGGTCGTTGTCAAACCGACAATGAGAACATCGAGGTTCTTAGCCTGAGCCCCGATCGAATTAATCCAATAGGGAATCGAGATTTTGATTATCGATCTGAATCCATGTCGCCCTCGGGATACGACTCGATCTCTGGATAGTCGGTAAGCCAACCAAGCCGCCACGACCGAAAACAACGCCAGACCGGTCGAGTACCCAAGGACGGGGTTCCCGCCACTGATCTGGAATACGAGAAGGACAGCAAGCGCACCGGCCCGGCGAAGCACCAAGGAGAATGCATTGTGCCAGGTGTCGCCGTCTGCCAATGGCACTCCGAGCCAAACATCGGCCCTCCGGTCCGCTCCTACCCATATACCCAGAGGAATCAGTGCCACGTATGCGACGTGAAAGTGCGATATTGCAAGCAAGAGACATGTTGCGACCAGAGATAAAAAGAAGGTCACCCTGTTGGTAATCTTGAGCGCATCACCAATGACGCTGTGGCGTGGCGTTGAAGACCTAGTGTATATAACCGTCGTCATAAGTCCGAAGTCGGTTCCGACCTGAGCGAATATCGCAACACCGTAGACTAGCGCAAATAACCCGAAAGTCTCCGGCCCCGCAAAGCGAGCGAGTACTGCGAAGCTCATTGCCTGTAGAACCGCTGAGGCGACACGGCCGATAAGTATCCATGAGAACTGTCGCGAAAGCGCGTTCGAATTAACATTGTGGCGACGATCATCGCCTGCAGTTGTCAATCGCTTCACGCTACCTCACTTTCGCTTCTAGGGCTGCAGTTCAAATCGCGAGATCAAATGCGGACGCCGACGGCGTCTCGATATCGATTCTCGAGCTCATCGCAGACAGCGGCGATACTAAAGTTCTCGCGCGCTGCAGTGAGAGCGCTTTCTGACATCCTTTTATGCAGTGCCGGATTATTGAGGATGCGCATGACTCCGTCCGCAAAGCCGTTCGCGGTCTCTTCGACCCGAAGACCACAATTCAGCTTTTCGATCTCTGTGCTCAGTCCGCCAGAGTGCCCGGCCACGACCGGTAGCCCAAATGACAGAGCCTCCAAGATGCTCATCGCATAGGGTTCGTTCTCGGTGGTGTTCACAAGTAGGGAACCACGAGTGAGGTACTGGGCGACCTCGTCAGGCGGTATAGCGCCGATCCAACGTATCCTGTCGTCACAGCTATCCCGAGCGAGTGCGTCTTCGACTGAGTTGCCCATTCCCTCGTCGGCGCCGATCATGGTGAATCGCGCCTTGACCCCCCGCGCGAGCACCTTGCGTGCGGTTTCAATGAACATCATCGGCCGCTTTCTCTCGTGCATTCGCGCCACGAAGAGCACTTCTGGTTCTGACGAATTAGATAGCCGCTCTCCCGACTCTCCCCGGGGGACTCCGTTGCGCAACTGATGCAACTGTAAATCGGCGCCAGCGACGTCGCGAAGCGAGTCTCGCTCTGCAGGCGTCAGATACAGCAGCTGTGCTGCTTCCCTGAGCGTCCGTCGCGTCCATACCGCGTCCAAGGGTCTGGCCAAGACATTACTGGACGGATCGATCATGCCGTGCGTCTGAGCGACAAACGGAACACCTCGACCGGACACGATCCGTGCGGCCGGCAATGTTACGAGGTCTCGGGCGAGATGGATATGTACGACATCGAACGAGGCAGCGGTCCGCCGGATCCACGCAAGCATCGACGGCGAGCACAGACCTGCAAAACCTGTGTTCGGGAGTACACGACGCGCGGGAAAGAGCTGTAAGGGGACGCCAGAGGCGTCTGAGGGAGGAGTGGAGAAGCCACGACAACTTGCCGCAACCACGACCTCATGGCCCCTAGCAGCCAGTTCTGACGCCTGATTCACCGCGACCCGTAAAGGTCCGCCATAAGCTCCATCGGGCGACACCAAGGTCACGCAGTGCAGAATACGCAAGGTTTTGCTCCCACTTGGACGTTGGGCTGATGGGGACAGGACAGATGACGCACAGGCGACAGGAGCAGCGATGCTGTCACGAGCCGGGGCACTGTCTGTCCGCCCACTCACGTGCCACCTCAAGAACTGTTTCGGCGATCGTTGCCGCCGATCTCTCCACCGTCGGTACGGAGGTGGACGAACAATGGTCGGTCTCGCGGAGCTCCAACCACGCGGTCGCGAAGTCCTGCGGGTTGCTGCGGACCGTGTGTACGTCGACTCCCTCGACGAGATAGTCCACTTCCGGGGCGTGAACCGCGTCGGTAGTCGTCAGTATCGGCAGCTTCATCGCCAATGCGTCCACTGCGAGCAGGCCCACTCGTCCCGGATTGAGGATGATCTCGGCAAGTTTCGCCGCGGGCGCGTAGACCTTTGGGCCTGCCTGGCCGAGCCACACTACGCGGCCGGTGTCGTCGGCAAACTTGTGAACCTCTGACTGAAGGGCGCCGTCACCCGCGATGACCAGCCATTGCCGGGGATCTGCCGCGAAGGCCAGGCGCGCCGCAGCGAAGAGGATGTCGATTCGCTTGTAATCAGTCAATGCCCCGATGTAGAGGGCAACCCTCGCGTCTCGGGGCAGGGAGTACCGGGCACGAAAATTCTCGATCGAGGTCTCAGTTTGGGTCTCGACGAGTTCCCGGATCCTTCGGGTGTCGGTCGTGTTGTTGAAGGAGACCACCCGGCTGGCTGGAAGCCTTGTTCGCTGCAACACCTCTTGTCGGCCTGCGGGGAGGTATGTCAACGCTCGCTGTGCAGAGATGTTGAGTCGGGTTTCGAGCCAGGCTGCTCCTCGGCTCTCGGCGGCCGTATAGCTCTTGCCGTGCCCAAGGGTGACATACGGTTGTCGTAAAGCCTTCGCACGCCACGCATTGGCGTTGGTCACCTGCATCTCCGTGAGGAGAATCCCTGATCGCCAGTCCTCCGGGATCTCCCGAAAGATGAACTTGTTGTCCGGCCGAGCCGGAAGGGTCCGAACGGGGACCTTATGGCACCATTCTGCGTCGATCGCGTCGCCCCGGTTCGCTATTGCCGCGAGTTGGTCGCGGTCGCCGCCGTAGAACACCTTCAGGTCCGAACCACCCTCGCGAACCCGGTCGACAACTTCTTGCCACAGCGCTTCCCTATAGGCCGGAACATACGGCTGGGTGAAGGCGATTCGTGGCAGAGCACGGGAGGTTTTCACTATCTTCGAAGCCTTTCATCGAGCCGGAACACTTCATGTTCACACCGGAACGTGGGACTATGCGGTTCCGGCGCTTCGCGGGGCCAGAATCTTGCTTCCTGGATTGACGTCCCGAGTCACCAACGCCGTCGCACCCACCAGCGAGTTGGCACCTACACGCACACCGCGCAGCACGGTGCTTTTCGCGGCGATCCAGACACCGTCCTCGAGCACGATAGACCCATTATCGAACTCGAATGTGGGAGAACGAAAGTCATGACTTCCTGTGCAGAGCATGGCCTCTTGCGAGATGCAGACATCGTTGCCGATCTCGACCGGCTCCAAGTTCAGGATCCACACTCCCTCGCCGATCCACGATGAATTACCCACGGTCAACTTCCATGGCCAATGAATCCGGACTCGATGGCGAATCAGCACGTTGGTCCCGATTTGAGCGCCAAACATCCGGAGGATACCTATTCGGAGTGCCCGGGGACACCACCAACGCATGACGATCAGCCCCGATACCGCGAGCCAGAGTATTTGAATTACAGGCGATCTGCCCTTGTCGTATCCGGTGCCGCGGAAGTCCTTGAGTGATCGCTCGGAGTTACTCACGAGGCGTCCTTCCTTCGTCGTCCTCGCTCGGCAAGTCGTTTCAGCCACGTCTCGTATTGTGAAATCGCGTAGTCCTCGCTGAGATTCTCTTCGCAGTAGCGCTTGCCGGCCTCGCCCAGTTGGCGGGATAGTTCCGGCTCGTTCGCCAACCGTGAGGCTCCATCGAGGAGCGCCTGCGGATCGCCCGGGGAAACGACTATGCCGGCTCTCGACTGCCCAATCTCGGTAGCTGTAGTACCCACCGGCGATGTCGCTGCCAGGACCGGCCGACCAGTATTGAAATAGGAGGTCAGCTTGCTGGGGACCGACATTTCCGCGACGCCCGGCTTCTCGTTCACAAGGAGGATGTCCGCTGCGGCCAATGTCGCCTGGAACTGTTCGTCGGGCAATGAACCGATGAACTGGACGGACCGAACGCCCTTCGCCAGCTCCCCGAGGTGGCGCCGCTGGTTGCCGTCGCCCATAAGTACGAAGGTCACTCGTCGGCCAGGCTGCGAGTCTGCCAGCCTGGCTGCCGCTACGACGTTCTCTAGGCCCTGCTTGACACCCATGTTGCCGGCGTGGAGCACGACGATGTCGTTGTCCTCCCACCCGCGATCCGCCCTTGTCTGCCGTCTGTCGGACTTCGGGGCTTCTTGGAGGTGCATCCAGTTGCGGATGACGCTGACCCGATCCTCGGGGATCCCCAGCTTCTTCACGACATTGGTCTTGAATCGGTCGTGTACGACCGAAATGCCGTCGGCGCCGCGCAGGACTGCGGACTCGAAACGAGTGGCAAGGTTCGAGGCGGTGGTTCCGGATGCTTGGGTTTCGGCGACTCCGAGGCTGTAAAGGTCTTGTACGAGGACACCGATCGGGGGCCGCGAAGGGGTGAGTCGGTTCCGAGCGATCACCATGGCTGAAGACAGCAACGCGGGACTCACACAGAGAACAACATCAGCCTTACCCCAGCGATTCGCCAGCAATCGGGCTCCGTAGCTGGTCTCGAGGACGACGCGGCCGATCGCATTCGGGGCGGCCGGAACATGGTGCCGAAAGCGCCGAACCGCAACTCCGTCAAGGTTCTCGCGGAACGACCATCCGCGGTAGCGAGGATCTATCGTCCACGACGGGTAATGCGGATACCCGGTGAGCACCTGGACATCGTGCCCGCGCTTAACGAGCCCGGCGGCCAGGCCTCGTGTGTAGGGAGCGTTTCCAGTGACCTCGGGGGCGTAATGGAGTCCCAGTACAGTAACGCGCATCGCCTGCTACTCCTCGTTGCTTTCTGCGAGCTCGATGACGTAGTCCAGAGCGGTTTCTGCGTCAGAGTGTTACTCACTAGGGCCGTCCCAGACCGCGGTAGATCCAGCCCGCTGTGCGCCACTGCTCGGGGTCCAGGCAGTTCCGGCCGTCGATGATGACCCGGTTGCGGACCACGGAGTTGAGGTCCGCGGGCTGCATGGCCCGGAATTCTTGCCACTCGGTGAGGACCAGAACGGCGTCCGCACCCTCGCAGGCTTCCAAGGCATTCGTTGCATAGCCCAGGGTCGGGAACAGTGCCCGTGAGTTGTCCATGGCTTTGGGGTCATACACGTTCACGTCAGAGCCCTGAAGTTGGATTTGTCCTGCGACGTTCAGGGCAGGAGAGTCCCGCACATCATCCGAATCCGGTTTGAACGCGGACCCCAGTATCGCCACCCTGGCACCGAGCAGCGAACCGCCACACAGTTCTCTCGCTAGCTCGACCATCCTGGTTCGTCTCCGCATGTTGATGCTGTCGACCTCGCGAAGCAGGGTGAGCGCCTCATTCGCCCCGAGCTCACCGGCCCGGGCCATGAATGCCCGGATGTCTTTGGGCAGGCAGCCACCACCGAAGCCGATGCCGGCATTCAAGAACCGTCTGCCGATTCGGGCGTCGTAGCCAATTGCATCTGCGAGCTGGGTCACGTCGGCGCCGGCCGCTTCGCAGACCTCGGAGATTGCGTTGATGAACGAGATCTTGGTGGCGAGAAAAGCGTTTGCAGATGTCTTGACCAGTTCCGCGGTGGCCAGGTCGGTGACCAGGAATGGAATCTTCTCGTCGAGCAGCTGGGCGTAGACTTCGCGCGCGACACTCTCCGCGCGGCCAGCGGTATTGCGGTCAATTCCCAGGACAAGTCGGTCGGGATGCAGGGTGTCCTCGACAGCAAACCCTTCCCGAAGAAACTCCGGGTTCCAGGCGACTTCGATAGGAACACCTTCTCGGGCCAGTTCCCGCGCCCGTGCGCCCAATCGCTCCGCCGTGCCGACCGGGACCGTTGATTTGCCAATGATGACCGAGTCTTCGGTGATCAACGGTGCGAGGGTATCGACGACAGCGTCGACGTACTTGAGGTCCGCTGCGAACTCGCCCTTCTTCTGTGGAGTTCCTACTCCGATGAAGTGGACGTTCGCAAAGGCTGCGGCCTCTTCGTATGAATCCGAGAACCGGAGCCGGCCGGCTTCGATATTGCGCCGTAGGACCTTTTCAAGGCCGGGCTCGTAGAAGGGCACCTCGCCGGATTGCAGCTTCGCCAGCTTGGATTGATCGACATCGACGCCAAGGACATCGTGACCGAGCTCTGCCATGCACGCGGCATGGGTTGCCCCAAGGTATCCCGTGCCAAAGACGGTGATGCGCATTGTATTACCCACTACCTCATACGAATTTCGGGAGTTGAACCTGGTGAAGGGACCTGCAGGCTGCCTAGGACCGCAGTGCGGACACGTTGTCGCGATACCAGGAGACTGTCGAAGCGATGCCCTCGCGGAGACCAATATTCGGAGACCACCCAGTAGCGTGCAGATTTGAGACGTCGAGCAGTTTGCGCGGGGTGCCGTCGGGTTTCGAATGGTCCCAATCGATCCGTCCGGTGTAGCCGACCTCGTCAGCGACGATCTCGGCGATTTGCTTGATCGTCGTGTCTTCTCCGGTACCGACATTGACGTGTTCCGGCCCGTCATAGTGCTCGAGCAGATGTAGGCAGGCAGAGGCCATGTCCGTGACGTGGAGGAACTCGCGTCTCGGTGTTCCAGTTCCCCAGTTGACTACCTGCTCACTCCCATCTCGGCGAGCCTGGTCGAATCGACGAATCAGGGCCGGCAGGACATGAGATCCCTGTGTCGAAAAATTGTCACCAGGGCCATAAAGGTTGGTCGGCATGGCTGAGATCCATGGCAGTCCGTATTGACGCCGCACAGCCTGGATCTGGAGGATCCCCGCGATCTTTGCAATTGCGTATGCGTCGTTGGTTGGTTCCAGGTGGCCGGTGAGGAGGTACTCCTCCTTGATCGGCTGGGGTGCAAGCTTCGGGTAGATGCAAGAGGATCCGAGGAACAGTAGACGCTCAACCCCGTACTCCCGCGCCGCATCGAGGACATTGACCTGGATTCTCAGGTTGTCCGAGAGGAAGTCCACCGGGTAGGTGCTGTTCGCGAGAATGCCGCCGACCTTGGCGGCGGCCAGCACGACGTATGCGGGCCTGCTCGACTCGAAGAAGGCGAACACGGCGTTGCGATCGCGCAGGTCAAGCTCATCGGAAGATGCACCTAGCAGATGCTCAAAACCCGAGTCCGCCAGCGTCCGCCAGATAGCGGAGCCAACCAATCCTCGATGTCCAGCAATGTAGAACGGTGCGGAGCGCTCCAACCGTGCTGGTTTGTAGTCGACGTCCATTGGATCTACTCCCAATCAGGCAGCGCCGGGTTGTCAATCCATGGCCGCCCCTCGTGCTTGAGGGCTTCGATGTCAGCGTCGACCATGATTCTCGCTAGTTCGGGTGCGTGAACTGTTGCCTTCCATCCCAGCTTTTCTTCAGCTCTTCCGGCGTCGCCGATGAGCGCGTCCACCTCGGTCGGGCGTAGGTACCGGTCGTCGAACCGGACATGCTTTTCCCAGTCCAGTCCGGCGTGTTCGAAGGCCTCGGTGAGGAAGTCGCGGACGGATACCGCGGCGCCGGTGGCGAGCACGTAATCTTCGGGCTCGTCCGCCTGGAGCATCCGCCACATACCCTCGACGTACTCGGGGGCATAGCCCCAGTCGCGGACTGCGTCGAGATTGCCCATGTAGAGGTGTTCTTCGAGACCGGCCTTGATTCTCGCGACTGCGCGAGTGATCTTTCGGGTGACGAAAGTCTCGCCGCGGCGGGGGGACTCGTGGTTGAAGAGGATTCCGTTTACCGCAAAGATCCCGTAAGCCTCGCGGTAGTTTTTCGTTACCCAGTAGGAATAGACCTTCGCAGCGCCATATGGTGAGCGCGGGTAAAACGGGGTCTCCTCATTCTGCGGGGGCGGTGTTGCGCCAAACATTTCAGAACTCGAAGCCTGATAGAACCTGCACTGGAGACCAGTCAGGCGAACTGCTTCCAGCAGTCGAATAGACCCGATGCCTGTTGTGTTGCCGGTGTGTTCAGGCTCGTCGAAGCTCACGCGAACGTGTGATTGTGCCGCGAGGTTGTAGACCTCATCCGGTCGGATCTCCGCAAGCAGCGTGACGAGGCGAGCGCCGTCGCTGAGATCACCGTAATGCAGAAATAGCTTCGCTTCGGGGTCGTGGGGATCTACGTATAGATGTTCGATCCGCGAAGTATTAAAGGTCGACGAACGCCGGATCAGGCCATGCACCTCGTAGCCCTTCGAGAGCAGCAACTCGGCGAGATAGGACCCGTCCTGGCCAGTAATACCAGTAATTAGCGCGCGCTTCATTTGTTCTCCTCGACCTGCAGGTCAGGCCGTTGTTCGATATCGGGACTACTTGCTGATCTCCAGGCGTACAGCGAGTTCAATAGGCACCGTCGCTTCCGATCACGGCCCTCACCGTCTTCCCGATGATCAGAAGGTCCTGCGTCATCGACCAGTTCTCCACATAGAAGAGGTCCAATCGAATCCGATCCTCTTCGGACAGAGCTGACCGGCCCGACACCTGCCACAGACCTGTCATGCCTGGGCGAACAAGCATGCGTCGCTCTACGAAGCCCGGCACGCCTAGCCCCTCACCCTCGATGAGTGGACGTGGTCCGACCATGCTCATATCTCGTGTCAGGACATTGAAGAGTTGAGGCAACTCGTCAACGCTGGTCTTTCGAATAAATCGCCCGATCGGTGTGATTCGCGGATCTTTCGCTGACTTAAAGAACGTGCCCTCGGACTGGCCGAGCGCATCGCGTACCGCAGCGAACTTCTTGTCTGCGTTGGGCACCATCGACCGAAACTTCCACATCCGAAATGTCTCGCCGTTGAGTCCAACTCGCTCTTGCCGGTAGAAAATTGGGCCGCGATCGCCAATCTTGATGATCGCGGCGACGATCAGCATCAGCGGAGCTAGCGCCACCAGCACGAGAGATGCCGAGACGAGGTCGAATGCGGTCTTCGCAAACTTGTTGGAACCATGGAATTGCGGCTTCTCGACATGGATGAGTGGGAGGCCTGCTACCGGCCTCATCGACAGACGGGGGCCAGCCACGTCCATCATCCCGGGCGCAACGACGAGGTCGACATGGTGTGGCTCGAGCGCCCACGCCAGGTCCCGCATTCCTTCATGACCGAGGTGTTCGGTCGCGGTCACTGCGACCGTGTCCGCGCGGCAGAACTGCAATGAGTCCACAACGTCGCGCTCGTTACCGAGCACGGGAATAACCCGTCCGCCGACGGTGATCGTGTCGCCATGCTCGCCGGTATGACCCGGCATACACACCCCGACCACGCGATAGCCCTCAGCTGTGCCACGAGCAAAGGACTCCGTGAGGTTTCGTACCGCTCGCTCACCGCCGACGACGAGGACGGATGTCTGAAACTCGCCACGGGCACGCTTGCGTGCGATCGCTTGACGCCAGCACCAGCGACTGAGCAAAAGCCCAGCAAGGCCGACTGGAAACGCTATTGCAAGATACAGCCGCGCCAGGTCCAGCCGGAAGAGAAGGGAGACGATCGCGATGAGTCCGAACAGGCGGACGGTCGCGACGAAGATTCGGCGGTATTCTTCGGCTCCACCACCGATCACACGCACGGAGCGAGTACGAAAAACGACTAGCGCACCAATCCACATCGCGATCAACGCTGCCGAGATGAGTGTGTAGCTCAGATTATGTCGGAACATCGAATGCGGTCACATTCGTTGCCTTCCACCTGAGAACCAATAAGCCGGCAAGCGTTGCTGTCTTCCGACTGTTGGCGGTGAATGACGACCGCCCCCCTGTATTGCTGCCGAGATGATGATCGCACCTTCAACCAACTTCGTTACAGCTGGAGTGGTGAGAGTCACAGACGCGAGATCCGAACCGCGAGAACAGGTTCCTGTGCAGGTCACGGCGCTGTACACCGATTGAATGACACTGCGTACACCACACCAGGCACCGTGAATAGGGCCTAAGGTCCTGGCGTATCGAAAAAAGTTCCGGTATTTTGTGCGAACTCTACTCGAGAGTCAGATCAGGTTGGTGCCTGCGTGCTGTGCTCACGCAGCTCCGCGCCCCGAACCGGCGTACACCCATTGCGGCGATCCGCGGCATGCCAAAGGACGCGATTCCACTGGCACTTCTGTCATTTGCGTGAATGATGCTGCGGGACCACCGCATAGGCGACCGACTGGCCGCACTACGATCGGGCGCCGAACCATCACGATCAAAGGGAGTGTTCACGTGGATAGAGACAGCATTTGGAATACCCCCTGGGGAATGCTTTTCTCGTTCGGCTCGGAACTGGTGCATGCGCTGAATTTCGGAAGCGTCAATACGTAGCGAAAGAATGCCCGCTCTCCGACGTGGAGGGCGGGCACAGCGAGAAGTGTTTTACCGGGGGCGGCGTTTCAATTCCGATTGCACATCTCCGTCTGCTTACGCTCCGTGGCCGATTTGCGGATAGACCGTGCGCGTCAATGGCACGATTGACGCCGTGACCAGTCGCACGCTCGATAACGCATCCCACCGCAGTCGCTGGCGCCGTCTGCGTGCTGCGTGGCGGAGGAAGCTCGATCCGAGTGAGCAGTCGGCGGTGGTGTCGTGGGGTGCGTTCACGCTGACGTTCGCGGGGGTGCGGGCGTTGACTCATTGGATCAGGCGCGGGCACGGGCCAGCCGGGGGCGGGTTGAGTCTGCACGGGCGTCATTTCCACCATTACAACCTCGGCATAGCCGCGCTGGCCGGGGTCGGGGCCGTGGCGGTGCGGGGCTCCGAGAAGCAACGCCACCATCCGACCGTGCCGATCTCGTACGGCGTCGGCACCGCGCTCATCGTCGACGAGTTGGCGTTGCTGCTGGATCTGGAAGACGTCTACTGGGCGAAGGAGGGGCGTACCAGCGTCGACGCCGCGGTGATCATCATCGGGCTCGGCGGGCTGATGACCGCAGGATTCGAATTCTGGCCCGCGGCCCAACGCGCGCTCACGGAGACGACATAGGCGGCAGCGCACCGGACAGCCGGGCCGTCCCCCACGGCTCGATGTCGTAGACGGGGATGCAGTCCAGGCCACGGGCGCGCACACGCTGCACGACCGCCGCATCCGCAGACGCGCAGGTGCCGTCGGCAACGGCCTCGGTGACGATCGCGTACAGCACGTCGCCCTGGAGTTCGCGTACGGGTTTCAGCCCCTGCTCCACCGTCCAGTGCCGCACGGCTGCCCAGTGCGTCACTTCGGTGACGGTGGACGGGTTGCCGATGAACAGCACACTCCGCGTGACATTCCGTCCGCCCGCGACGGCCGACGACTGCACCTGAATCTCCGCCTCGGTGCACCACTCGGACGCCACCTCGGCCAGCGTGGTGCTCGCTATCGTCGACATCTACCTCGTCCTGTTCCTGCATCCGACTCGCATGAGAGTCATCCTGTCGCGTATCGGGAGCCGCGGCTGTCCCCCGATCGGACCTAGAATCGGATGATTCGGATGTCCCCCGATCGGGCCACAGCGCCTGGGGTGCGGGGTGTCCGCAGAAGAACGCGACGGCGGACGAGCCACACGAGTCGGTCGGCGCGGAACTCGCCGGAATCGCCGGCGAGGCCGGAATCGGCCCGAGCGAACTCGTCCACGACCATCCGTCAACGGCGCAGGCAACCTCCCCCGGACACTGAAACCGTTACGCTGAAAACCATGCCGACGGACCGCGGACTCAAGTTCATGAACGCCGCCCACCGCGCCCTGCTGCGCGTTACCGGCGGGCGGGTGGGGCGGAGTTTCGGCAAAATGCCTGCGGTGGAGTTGACCACCGTCGGCCGCAAGACCGGGAAGGTGCACAGCGTCATGCTGACTGTCCCGGTGCGGGAAGGCGACACGCTCGTCGTGGTGGCCTCACGCGGCGGCGATGACCGCCACCCCGCGTGGTTCCTGAACCTGCAGGCCAACCCGGTGGTTCAGCTGTCGCTGCAGGGAAACCCTGCGCAGTCCATGCGCGCCCACGTGGCAACCGCCGAGGAGCGAGCCCGTCTGTGGCCCAAGGTGACCGCCGCCTACAAGGGATACGCCGGCTACCAGAAGAAAACGGACCGCGAGATCCCCCTGGTTCTGCTCGACCCCACGACCTGACGCCGGTCACCGCCGGCAGAACACGGTTCGGTTGCAGTCCGGCGTTGTGAGCCGGTTCCACCCTTAACCTCGACCTCACCCTTATAGATTTGCGGATTCCGGGCGGGCGAGG
>SEEV01000531.1 GCA_004211695.1 Rhodococcus sp. (in: high G+C Gram-positive bacteria) | reverse complement strand
CCAACATGGCCGGACTGAACCTGCACCACGACCTGTCCAAGAACGGCATCAGCGTGCTGATGCTGCACCCGGGCATGGTCGCCACCGACCTGACCAAGGACTTCCCCGGCGAGCACACCCACATCACCCCGGAACAGGCCGCCGCCGGGCTGATCAAGAACATCGACAACCTCACCCCCGAGAACTCGGGCCGGTTCCAACACTCGAACGGAACCTTCCTCCAGTGGTGAGGACGAAATTTGCACCCTGTTCACCAGTGAATCTCCATCCAATCGAGACAGAAGGACGACACACACGATGATCACCGTCTACGGATATGTTCCCGCCTGGGGGATCCCGGACATCAGCCCGTACGTGACGAAGGTAGTGAACTACCTGAAGTTCACGGGTGTCGAGTTCGAGCACAAGACGCAGGACCTGGCGACCCTCGACCAGGACTCGCCCCACGGCAAGCTTCCGTACATCGTCGACAGCGACGGAACCAAGGTCGGCGACTCCAACACGATCATCGCCTACCTGAAGGACAAGTACGGCGACAAGCTCGATGCGGATCTGAGCAAGCAGGAACGTGCCCTGGCTCTCGCCTTCAACCGGTTGATCGAGGAGCACCTGTACTGGAGCGGCATCATCCAGCCGCGCTGGCGTGAGGACACCGGGTGGGAAACCTATATCCCGTTTATCGTTCAGGGCGCCGAGGTGACCCCGGAGATGCGCGAAGGCCTGGACGCGTTCCGGGGCCGGATTCTCACCGAGTTCGACGGCCAGGGCATGGGCCGGCGTAGCGCGGAGGTCGTCGCCGAATTCTTCCGGGCAGACATCGACGCCCTGTCCGACTTCCTGGCCGACAAGGCCTTCTTCCTCGGCGACAAGCTGCATTCGATCGACGCCTCGGTGTATTCGACGCTGCGGCACATCGCTGACCAGCCGCAGCAGTGGCTCGGATCCGGATACGTCCAGTCCAAGGCGAACCTCGTGGATTACATGGACCGCATCCGCAAGCAGTACGACATCTGACCCTCCGTAATCAACTCTGTTGGAGCATCGTTCGATGATTGATCTCTACTACTACACAAGCCCCAACGTGCGGAAGGTGCTCATCGCGCTGGAGGAATTGGGACTTGACTACCAGATCGTCTGGACCGATATCAGTGAGGGCGATCAGTTCGAATCGGAGTACGTCGAGATCAATCCGAACAGCAAAGTGCCGGCCATCGTGGATCACGATGGCCCCGGTGGCCGGCGCTTGGCGATATTCGAATCTGGTGCCATCCTGCTCTACCTGGCAGAGAAGACCGGTCGCCTGCTCCCTGAGGATCCGATCGCGCGCCAAGAAGTGCTGTGCTGGCTGTTCTGGCAGGTGGCCAACCAGGGACCGATGGCAGGACAGGCCGCCCACTTCGTCTCCCACGCACCCAAGCAGGGGATCGACAACCCGTACGCCCGAAACCGATACGCGGGCGAGGTGGCCCGCCTCTACCGCGTCATGGATGACCGGCTAGGCGATCGCGAATACCTCGCCGGCGAGTACTCGATCGCGGACATCGCGGCATTCCCCTGGACTCGGGTGGCCGCCGGGCACGGGATCGATGTCGCCGACTACCCCAACGTCAAAGCGTGGGCCGACCGTATTTCTGCCCGGCCCGCCGCCAAGGTCCGGATCTCCGACCCGCGCGAGGAGAAGGCCCGAAACCACGTCTACACCCCAGAACAATTCAAGACCCTCTTCCGCCCGGAAGGCAGTCAACCATGAGTATCACCGCAGATTCCCTGTCCAACATCACCCCACCTGGGCTGACCATCGACGGACAGATCACGACCACCGCAGCAGTGATCCCCGTGATCAACCCCGCCACCGCATCGACCTTCATCGAAGTTCCGGACGCCGAAGTCGAGCACCTCGACGCCGCGGTCGCTGCCGCTCGGCGCGCCGCCAAGCACTGGGCCACCCACGACCTCCCGTTCAGACAAGGCATCGTCCTTCGCCTGGTCGACCACGTGCGCGCCAACATCGACGAACTGGCACGGCTGGTGACCCTCGAACAGGGAAAACCGTTGGCGAAGTCCGCCGGCGAGATCGAATCGGGTCTGCGCGGTCTCGAGCGGTATGCAAGCTGGGACATTCCGGTCGAGGTCATCCGCGACAACGACGACGAGCTGATCGAGGTGCACCGCGCACCGGTCGGGGTCGTCGGTGGCATCACCGCCTGGAACTATCCCCTCCTGCTCGCGCTGTGGAAGATCGGCCCCGCCCTGATCACCGGCAACCCGATCATCGTCAAACCCTCACCCCTGACCCCGGTGGCCACCTTACGCCTGGGTGAGCTCGCGCAACAGATCCTCCCCCCGGGTGTGCTGCAGGTACTCAGCGGCGGCGACGATCTCGGCCGGGCGATGACGGCTCACACCGGGATCGACAAGATCACGTTCACCGGGTCCGAACGCGCCGGAAAATCGATCATGGCGGGCGCCGGCCCGACCCTCAAACGCCTGACCCTCGAACTCGGTGGCAACGATCCCGGCATCGTCCTCGACGACGTCGACGTGGCCTCGATCGCGGCGGATCTGTATTGGGGCGCCCTGTCGAACTGCGGTCAGGTCTGCGCGGGCCTCAAGCGCCTCTACGTGCCCCGGCACCTCGCCCCCGCGATCGAAGAAGCACTCGCCGAGGTCGCCAAGGGGGTGACCGTGGGCAACGGGCTCGACGACGGCGTCGACATGGGCCCGGTCCAGAACGCCGCCCAGTTCACCAAGGTACGTGGCTATGTCGACGACGCGGCCGACCGCGGCGCCGACGTGTACTTCCGCGGTGAGGTGCCCGAGGGCCCCGGCTACTTCCACCCGGTCACTTTGGTCCGCGGTGTCGACGACTCCGTGCCCCTGGTTCGGGAGGAACAGTTCGGCCCGGTCCTGCCGATCCTGACCTACACCGACATCGACGATGTGATCGCACGGGCCAACGACTCCGACCTCGCGCTCGGCGCCTCGGTGTGGTCCTCCGACGAACAGCGCGCGACCGAGGTCGCCGAACGGGTCGAAGCAGGCACAGTCTGGGTCAACCAGCACCCGATGCTCTCCTCCGATGTACCGTTCGGCGGCGTCAAGCAGTCCGGCCTCGGAGTCGAGCAGTCCATCCACGGTGTCCTCGAGTACACCAACTACCGAGTGCTGCGGATCAAACGATGACCGCGGCATCGAACCACCCCGAAAACCACCGCCCAAACCGTCAGACTGGAAGGCGCACAATATGTTACTGAACCGCGACGATTGGTACGACATCTCACGAGACCTCGACTGGGAACTGAGCTACGTCGATCCAGCGGTGGCGTTCCCGACGAGTTGGAGCGGTGCGGGAGACGTACCGAAGGACGCCTGGGACAAGTGGGACGAACCGTTCCGGGTGTCGTACCGCGACTACGTCCGTATCCAGCGTGAGAAGGAGTCGGGCGTCAAGGCCGTCAGCAGCGCCCTGGTGCGTTCCGGCACCTACGAGAAGCTCGATCCCGCGCACGTCGCCGCATCGCATCTGCACATGGGCACCACGTGCATGGTCGAGCACATGGCGGTGACCATGCAGAGCCGCTTCTGCCGGTTCGCGCCGACCCCCCGCTGGCGCAATCTCGGGGTCTTCGGGATGCTCGACGAAACCCGTCACGCCCAGCTCGATCTGCGCTTCTCCCACGATCTGCTCAAGCAGGATCCGCGTTTCGACTGGTCGCAGAAGGCGTTCCACACCAAGGAGTGGGGTGTCCTGGCGGTGAAGAACTTCTT
>SEEV01000530.1 GCA_004211695.1 Rhodococcus sp. (in: high G+C Gram-positive bacteria) | reverse complement strand
AGCGGTGTTCATCGGTCTCCTTCAATGCTGTTACGTTCCGCGAGCCTCGTGGCCCTGCCGTTTCGGACGCCCTGCTGGTGACGACTGAGATTGGCGCGAATTGTCTCAGGGTCACGCACGCGTCGCAGTGTCCCCGTATTGTGCGCGCCTTCCACGGTGCCGGGAACCAGTCGATCGCCGGGCCGCCGCTTCGGCAGACCGATCTCCGGATCGACCTCGACGGGAGTCTCACTGATCCGTTCGGCGGCGGACCATCCGGCGTCGGCGGCGGAGTGCCACACGCCGGGTGCGCCTTCCGCGCCGGTCGGATCGGTAAGCCAGTCGGACACCATGTCGGAGAAGATCGGCGTGCCGCCGCCGGGGCGTGGTGCCGCCTCGGCCGGTGGCGGGTCGATCCGCGACTGGAAGAACGACGCGGTCTTCACCGAGTTGGACCGGTAGCGGTGCCGCACCGGTGCCTGGTCGTCGCCGTTCGACGACGGGGGCGCCGGCTGCTCCGCGGTCCGCGCCTCGGCGCGGTTCTCGCTGCGCGGTGCCTGCGGTGCGTGCTGCGGCTGCGATTGCGCCGGGACGCTGTCCGGGGTCGCCGCCTGCGGCCGCCGCACGGGCAGCTTCGGCATCGCTCCGGACCCCCGAACGTTGACCGTGTCCTGGGACTGCGCGGCCGAGGTGCCTGTGGCCAATCCTGCGCCGGCCGCGATGCCGCTGGCACCGGGCTGACGCCGGGGCAGGCTCGTGCCCGACGCCGTGGTCACGGCGGGAGCCGCGCTCGGTGCGGGCGGCGTGGACGGGGTGCGGGTCGGCAGTCCGTTGCGGGTCGTGGGCTGCTGTCCGTTGTCCTTCCGCGGTGCGGGGGCCGCGGGCGCCGGGATGGCGGTCCGGACCGGGGCCGCGGGGATCCTCCGCTGCGGTCCCGTGTCCTGACGGGCGGCCTGCGAGACGATCAGCGCATTCGGTATGTGGATGCTGACGGTCACACCCGGGTTCCGCGCGGTGTCGAACGTCGACCGCAGGCGCACGGTCAGACCGTGCCGCTTCGCGAGCCGGCTCACGACGAACAGACCCATGTGGCGTGCGGTCTCGGGACCGACCTCACCACCGGAAGCCAGGCGCTCGTTGACAGCGCGCATGTCGTCGGCCGGGATGCCGATACCGCGGTCCGCGATCTCGAGCAGCACTCCGCCGTCCACGGCGCGGGCGAAGCTGAACGTCACCACCGTGTCGGGCGGCGAGGCGCGCAGCGAGTTGTCGACGAGTTCGGCGAGCAGGTGCACGACGTCGGTGACGACGGTGCCGCTGAGCGCGCCCTCGGGGGTCGCACCCATCTGCACGCGCTGGTAGTCCTCGACCTCGGAGATCGCCGCACGCAGCACGTCGCCGAGCGGGATCGGCGCAGCCTGCGACCGGCGCACACGGGTGCCGGCCAGAATCAGCAGGTTCTCACCGTTCCGCCGCATACGCGCGGCCAGGTGGTCGAGTCGGAACAGGCTCTCGAGACGCTTCGGGTCCTTCTCCTCGAACTCGAGGTTCTCGATCAGGCCGAGCTGCTGGTCGACCAGCGACTTGCTTCGCCGCGCGAGCGTTTCGAACATGTCGTTGATCTGCAGGCGCAGTTGCGCCTGCTCACCGGCGAGTTTGAGCGCCTGCCCGTGGATGTCGTCCACGGCGCGGGCGAGCTGGCCGATCTCCTCGGAGGAGTGCACGTCCACCGGCTCGAACGACAGTGCCCGCGGATCGTCGCTGGCCTTGATCTGCTCGATCGCATCCGGCAGGTCGCGGCGGGCGGCTTTCAGCGCGCCGTACCGCAGGCGACGAATCGGACCGATCAGCGAACGGGACACGAGGAGCGCGAGGATGAGCGCAGCGAGCAGCGTTCCGAGGACGATCGCCGTGTCACGCAACGCGGCGGACCGGGTCTCGGCCGCGCGGACCTGCACGGTGGACGCGATGTCGTTCGCCGCCTCGCTGGTCAGTTCCTGGTAGACGTCACGGCTCGCGATGAGCGACGAACGCAGCTGCAGAATCGGCAGCACCCCGCCGCGCGATGCGTCCGCGAGGCCCCGGTCGATGAGCGCGTTGCGGTCGGCGATGTTGTTTCTCAGCGTCTCGAGACGCGAATCGCCCTTCGGGTAGTACCGGTCGAGGACGTCGAGGAGGCTCGACTCGGCGCCGGCGGCCGCGACGACGGCCGAGGTGGGAATGTCGCCCGTGCGGGCCTTCTCCCGTCCGTCGGGGCCGGCGTAGACGTCCTTCACGATCACGAGGCCCATGGCCTGTTCGAACAGGCGGCGCTGCGCCTGCCACGCGTTGGTCAGCTGGTAGCCCTTGTCGACGACTTCACTGTCTTCGATGGGCCGCACGATGTCGTCGACCTCGCGGATGAAGTCCGCGGCGAACTCGCGCTGGCGCTCGGCGAGCAGGTCGGTGGCGACTCCGGGGGAATCCATCAGGTTCAGGAGGGCCCGGCCGTCCGAGACGGTCTGGTTGATGGAGCTCGCAACCGCGGGATCCAGTTCGGGGTTCCGGGCCTGTTCGGACACGTCGTCCATCAGGGATTCCGCGGTCTCCCGGTCTTCCTTGGTGAGGGTGCCCGACGCGTAACCACTGGTCACGGTACCCATCGAGGCCTCGAGGGCCACGATGTCCGGGACGACGACGATCTGATCGGCCGCCTCGGTGAAGTGGACGGCGTTGCTCAGCTCGCCCTGCACACGGAGCCCGCCGAGCACCATGGCGACGGTGACGGGAACTGCGAGAACCGCTGTGACCTTCCACCGCAGGCCCCAACCCTCGATATCCCAGAACTTTGCCCGGGGCGGCGAATCGTCGCTCATCCCACGCTTCCTTTCCAACCAGTCATAGCTCGCCGATCTGTGCTCGTGACCACGCCCACGGCACGGCAGACGTACCGGCCGGGACGACACGCGTCGACAGAGGAAAGTGAACGATCAGTCGCGCTGCGAGCAGCGCTGCCCGACGCACCGTTTTCCGAATGTAACGAGTTCATCACATCCCCATGGGGAACGTTCTTACCACAGAAATTCCCCGATCCTTACTTTCGAGTAACATGCGCACCACTGATCCCATACGTCGCCGCCAGGGGGTCGATCAGCGGACCAGGCTACACAGAATCGCGGTTCACAGTCGAGGACGGATTCGTGCGCTCCCCGGCCCGGACTTCCGCCGAGGACGGCTGCAGCCACCGGCGTCTTCCGACCACCGGTGGCTGCACGAATCCGTAATCTCTTGTGCCCGAAACCTAGACGTCCAGGAAGCGGACGTCCTTGGCGTTGCGGGTGATGAAGCTTCGCCGAGCCTCCACGTCCTCACCCATGAGGACGCTGAACAGCTCGTCGGCCGCGGCGGCGTCGTCGAGCGTCACCAGACGCAGGACGCGCACCGACGGATCCATCGTGGTCTCCCACAGCTCCTTGGCGTTCATCTCGCCGAGACCTTTGTAACGCTGGATGCCGTCGTCCTTGTTGATCTTCTTGCCCGACTCGAGGCCGGCCTTGACCAGAACGTCGCGCTCACGGTCGGAGTACGCGAACTCCGGGTCGCTGCGCTGCCACTTCAGCTTGTACAGCGGCGGCTGCGCGAGGTAGACGTGGCCGTGCTCGACGAGCGGCCGCATGAACCGGAACAGTAGCGTGAGCAGCAGCGTTGCGATGTGCTGGCCGTCGACGTCGGCGTCGGCCATCAGCACGATCTTGTGGTACCGCAGCTTCGCGATGTCGAATTCGTCGTGGATGCCCGTGCCGAACGCGGT